>NZ_JBYRFX010000058.1:0-7964 GCF_057815775.1 Inquilinus sp. | reverse complement strand
GGGCACGTGGCTGGGGCGGTGGGGCGCAGGGCCGTGGCGGCAGGGATCGCTTGCATGGCCGGCTTATCGCGCCCGCGCGGCGGCGCGTCAAACCTGCTTTTGTCGCAGCGTCGCCAGTTGGGTTCGCGTGGGCGTTGTTCTCCCTTCCCCAGGACTGTCATGCCCGGACTTGATCCGGGCATCCAGAGACTGTCGGCATCTCCTGGATTGCCGGGTCAAGCCCGGCAATGACAGTCAGAGGGATCCCAGGCCTCTCTAACGCACCTTGCCGGCGCGGGGGTCGTAGGGGTGGTCGGCCGCCCATTCCTCGATCACGCGGGCCAGCTCGGGGTCCATCGGGTCGGGCAGGGTGACGGCGAGCCGAACATACTGGTCGCCGCGGCTGTCGCTGGTCGGGTTGCGCACGCCCTTGCCCTTCAGCCGCAGCAGCGTGCCGCTGTTCGACCCCTTGGGGATGGTCACCACCACCGGGCCGACCAGGGTCGGCACCTCGACCCGGCCGCCCAGCACCGCTTCGGGCAGGGACACGGGCAGGGTCATGCGGATGTCGTTGCCGTCGCGCTCCAGCACCGGGTCGGGGGTGATGCGCACCTCGATCAGCGCGTCGCCGGCGGTGCCGCGCTGCCCCTTCTCGCCCTGGCCGCGCAGGCGGATGGTCTGGCCCTCGGTCAGCGCCACGGGCAGGGTGACCTTGAGCGACCGACCGTCGGCCAGCGTCACCGTGGTCTCGCCACCTTCGGCGGCACGGCGGAAATCGACCTTCAGCGTATAGGTGACATCCCGGCCCTTGGCCGCGCCGGCCCCGCCGCGTGCGCCGCCCTGGCCGAACATGCCGCGCAGGATGTCGTCGAGGTCGCCGGGATCGGTGAAGGCGTCGGCCGTGTCGTAGCGCTGGTAGCGCGTGCCGCCGGCCGCCCCGCCCATGCCGGCCCCGCTGCGGCGGGTATAGGCCCGCTCGGCACCGTCGGCACTGATCTCGCCGGCATCGAAGCGCTTGCGCTTCGCGGCGTCGCCCAGCAGGTCGTAGGCGCCCGAGACCGATTTGAACCGCTCTTCCGCGCGGGGATCGCCCTGGTTCAGGTCCGGATGGTATTTCTTGGCGAGCTTGCGATAGGCCCGCCGGATCTCATCGTCGCTGGCGGTGCGAGGCACGCCGAGCACGCTGTACGGGTCATCCATGGGGGAAGTCTCGGCGGCGGAGGTGTCGGGAGCGCGGATCTGCGGACGTAAGTCTTTGATCCGGATAGATGATGCCGCGCCGCCCCGGTTTCAACGCATCTCCCTTCACCTCTGCCCCTCAATTTGCCGGTGTGTCGCCGTCTTCGAAGCGCCGGCGCCAGTCGGCCAGCTGATGCGTGATCTCCAGCGCTGCGGCCAGCGCCGCCCGGCCTTCCGGCCCACTGACCGCCGGCGGGCCGCCATTGCCGACGCTCTGCAGGAAGCTCTGGATCTCCAGCTTCAGCGGGTCGCCGGTCTCGAATTGCTGTTCTTCCTGGTACAGCTCCGGCTGGCCGTCGCGCCCGCGGGTCTTGCGGATGAAGGTCAGCTTGGCCTCGCTCAAATCGACCATGATGTAGCCGTCCTGCTGGAAGATCCGCATGGTGCGGTGGCGCTTCCAGCTGACCCGGCTGGCGGTCACGGTCGCGGTGCAGCCATTGGTGAACTGCAGCCGGGCGTTGGCGATGTCGTCGGCCTCGCTCAGCACCGACGCGCCGACCGCGTCGATCCGCTCCAAGGGCGCGCCGACGATCTTCAGCACCAGGTCGATGTCGTGGATCATCATGTCGAGCACGACATTGACGTCGGTGCCGCGCGGCTTGAAGGCCGAGATGCGCTGGCATTCGATGTAGCGCGGTCGGTTCAGGATCTTGGACAGGCCCTGCACCACCGGGTTGAAGCGCTCGAGATGGCCGACCTGCAGCACCAGCTTGCGGTCGGTGGCCAGGCGGCTTAGCGCATCCGCCTCTTCCAGCGTGTTGCTGATCGGCTTCTCGATCAGCACATGGATGCCGGCTTCCAGGCAGATGCGGGCGGTGTCGAAATGGGCGTCGGTCGGCACGGCGATGCTGACGGCGTCGACCTGGCCGATCAGGTCGGCCAGCGCGGTCACCGGCTTGGCGCCATGCTTGGTCGCCAGCGCCTCGGCCCGGCCGGGGTCGGTGTCGTAGATCGCGACCAACTCCGCCTCGGGCAGTTCCGCGTGCTTGGCGGCGTGCAGGCTGCCGAAATAGCCCGCGCCGATCACCGCGGTCCGATACCGCTTCATGACATCTCCACGCTCATCACCGACTATGCTGCGCTTTCCTAGCGCTCTTGCCCCGGCTTTGGCCAGCGGTGATGCGCTTCCGGCTTGACGGGCGCCGCGCGTGGGGCGAGGAATACGTCCGACTTAACAACAGGGTTTGTTGACATGGCTGGCAGGCTGGCGGGCAAGACGGCGGTGCTGACCGCGGCGGGGCAGGGGATCGGCCGGGCGGTGGCGCTGGCCTTCGCGCGGGAAGGTGCGACGGTCCACGCCACCGACATCAACGCTGCGGCGCTGGAGGCCCTGGCGGCCGAAGTGCCCGCGATCAAGACCACCCGGCTCGACGTGCTCGACCACGGTGCGATCAAGGCCTATGCGGCCGAGCGCGGCGCGATCGACGTGCTGTTCAACTGCGCCGGCTTCGTCCATGCCGGCACCATCCTGGACTGCGAAGAGAAGGACTACGACTTCTCCTTCGACCTCAATGTCCGCTCGGCCTACCACATGTGCCGGGCCTTCCTGCCGGCGATGATCGAGGCCGGCGGCGGATCGATCGTCAGCGTCGCCTCGGTCTGCTCCTCGATCAAGGGCCTGCCGAACCGGTTCATCTACGGCGCCACCAAGGCGGCGCTGCTGGGGCTGACCAAGTCGATCGCCGCCGATTTCGTCGGCAAGGGCATCCGCTGCAACGCGATCTGCCCGGGCACGGTGGAGACGCCGAGCCTGCACGACCGCATGGCGGCGCAGGGCGATATCGAAAAGGCGCGGGCCGCCTTCGTGGCGCGCCAGCCGATGGGCCGTCTGGGCAATGCCGAGGAGATCGCGTCGCTTGCGGTCTATCTGGCCTCGGACGAAAGTTCCTACGTCACCGGCCAGGCCATCAATGTCGACGGCGGCATCACGATCTGAGACGGGCGCTGAAGCGTCCACCATTCAAGTTCTAGGGAGCGAACACCGATGAAGCTGCTGCGCTATGGCCCCGCGGGGCAGGAGAAGCCGGGCCTGCTCGATGCCGAGGGCCGGATCCGCGATCTGGCCGGAATCGTGCCGGACATTGCCGGCGAGGCGCTGACCCCGGCCGGGATCGCCCGGCTGAAGGGCATCGACCCGTCGTCGCTGCCGGTCGTCGCCGGCAATCCGCGGCTCGGCCCCTGCGTCACCGGCACCGGCAAGTTCATCTGCATCGGCCTGAACTATTCCGACCATGCGGCCGAGACCGGCGCCACCGTGCCGCCGGAGCCGATCATCTTCATGAAGGCGACCAGCGCCATCGTCGGCCCGAACGACGATGTCGAGATCCCGCGCAACAGCGAGAAGACCGACTGGGAGGTCGAGCTCGGCATCGTCATCGGCAAGCCGGCGAAGTACGTCTCCGAGGCCGACGCGATGAGCCACATCGCCGGCTTCTGCGTCATCAACGACGTATCCGAGCGTGCCTTCCAGACCGAGCGCCACGGCCAGTGGACCAAGGGCAAGAGCGCCGACACCTTCGGCCCGACCGGCCCCTGGTTGGTGACGCCGGACGAGGTCGGCGACTACGACAACCTGCACATGTGGCTCGAGGTCGACGGCCATCGCTACCAGAACGGCTCGACCAAGACGATGGTCTATAAGACGCCGTTCCTGGTCAGCTATCTCAGCCAGTTCATGAGCCTGCAGACCGGCGACATCATCTCCACCGGCACGCCCCCGGGCGTCGGCATGGGGCAGAAGCCGCCGAAGTATCTCAAGGCCGGCCAGACCATCCGCCTCGGCATCGAGAAGCTGGGCGAACAGGCCCAGAAGACCGTCCAGGCCTGAGAGTCTTCGGGGCCTTCAGGCTCCTGTCGCATGGGGATCGGGGCGTCGTCCGGTGGACGGCGCCCTTTCCTTGTCTGCATTAAATTCGGTTAATTCCTTGTTGCCGGCGACGGTTGCGCCCCATCTCTACGTGAGATCAGGAGACACGCCATGGTGGGCGTGCCGCGTTTTCAGGACAGATGGTGTCACCATGTTCAAGGTGTTCCACGTCACTCCCCGCCGCGCCGCGATGTTCGCCACGCTCGGCGCCGCCCTGGCCTTGCCGCTGATGATCTCCACCCCGGCCGAGGCCTGGTGGCGCGGCGGCGGCTGGGGCTGGCATGGCGGCGGCTGGTGCTGCCATTCCGGCGTCAGCATCGGCATCGGCCTGCCGTTGTATGGCCCGCCGCCGGTCTACTATGCCCCGCCGCCCGTCTATTACGGCCCGCCGCCGGTGGTCTATGCCGCGCCGCCGCCACCCGTCTACGCCCAGCCGGGCTATGGCTACGCCCAGCCGCAGCCGCGCGTGGTCTATGCCCAGCCGCCGCAGCGGGTGTGGGAGCCGGGCTATTGGCGCGGCGGTGTCTGGATCGAGGGCCACTGGCGCTGAGAGTCCATTTGGAAACACTACTGGTGAGGCCGTCTGACGGCGGTTTCTGCGCTTCCGGTGCTCACGGACCCAGACGTCAGCTGCGCGCCGGTTCTCGAAACCACCGCCAGCCGACTCACACCAGCGTATTTCCAAACGGCCTCTAGGAGGCCGTCCGGAACCCGGTGGTCGTCAGCCGCCGGGCTCCGCCTCGCCGCGGGCCAGCAGGGACAGGTCGCCGATCGCGAAGGCGCCGCGGCGCCGGGTGATCGTGCCCTGGCGCTCCAGCACGTTCAGCTCCCGGGTCACCGCCTCGCGATGCGTCGCGATCCGCGCCGCCAGGTCCTGATGCAGCGGCGGCGGTGAGATCACGCCGCCGCCCGTTCCGTCCGGCCGTGCCAGCCGTGCCAGCTCGACCCGCAGCCGCTGCCGCACCGACAGGGTGCTGAGTTCGTTGACCTGGTTCGCCAGGCGGCGGATCTCGGCCGCCAGCAGCGCCATCAGCTGGTCGCAGACATCGGGGTGGCGGTGGACGGCATCGCGCAGCGCCGCCGCCGGCATCTGGGCGACCACGCTGCTGTGGGCGGCGCGGATCCCCGCGGAGCGCGGCCTTCCGTCGATCGCCGCCAGCTCGCCGAACATTTCGCCCGGGCCGATGTCGCGCAGGATCACCCGGCGGCCGTTCTCCGCCGGGATCAGCACCTGCACCAGCCCCTGCACGACGAAGAACGCATCCGTGCCCGGGGCCGCGATCTCGATCACCCAGTCCCCGGCCGCGGCGCTGCGCCAGCTGCACTGCGTGTCCAGCCGGTGGATCTCCTCCGGCTCCAGGCTGCGGAACAGCGGGATCCGGGCCAGGGTTTCGACCAATCGCGTCATCGGGGCCGCCTGTCATGGCCATTGCGGCCGGGTTCGGCCTTGCAGTTCGGCGCCGCCGCCCCGATTTTCAACGCCGACACGCGCGGATCAGCCAGGACAAAGGACCGGGACGGATGCATGAGGCGGCCCCCGGCCCCATCCTTGAGCGCCGCCTCAGGCTCGCCAGCGGGCTCATCCTCTTCGCCTATGTCATCTGCCACTTCGCCGCCCATGCCTCCGGCATCTTCCTGGTGCCGGCGATGGAGGCAGCCAGCCGGGTGCTGCTGGCGCCGTGGAAGGGCTGGCTGGGGCAGGGGGGGCTGTATGGCGCGCTCGTGATCCATCTCGGGCTCGGCCTGTGGGCGCTGTATCGCCGCCGCCAGCTGCGCATGCCGGCGGTGGAGGCGGCGCAGCTGGGGCTCGGCCTGCTGATCCCGCTGCTCGCGGTCAACCACGTGGTCAATGTCCGGCTCGGCAACGCGCTGTACGGGCTCGACGATTCCTACTGGCGCCTGCTCTACGCCTACTGGGTCGACTCGCCGACCTATGGCCTGCCGCGGCAGATGCTGCTGCTGGTGGTCGTCTGGATCCATGGCTGCATCGGCGTGCGCTACGTCCTGCGCTATCGCGACTGGTATCCGCGCTGGGCGCCGGCGCTGGCCGCTCTGGCGACGCTGCTGCCGGTGCTGGCCGTGGTCGGCATCATCAATGCCGGCTGGGAGGTGGTGGAGATCTTCCGGCAGCAGCCGGAGATGCTGCAGCGCTATCTCCAGGCCGGCGACACCGCGGCGGCGGATCGCTGGCTCGATCTGGTGACCAACGGCATCGCCATTGCCTATGTCGTCCTCGTCGCCGGCGTGTTCGGCCTGCGGCGGCTGCGGGATTGGCACGCCAGGCGGTTCAACGCGATCGACATCCGCTTTCCCGATGGCGGCCAGGCCCGGGTGCCGCGCGGCTATTCCGTGCTCGACGCCAGCCGCTGGTCCGGGCGGCCGCATACCGCCGTCTGCGGCGGCCGCGGTCGCTGCTCGACCTGCCGCGTGCGGATCCTGCGCGGCGCTGCCGGCCTGCCGCCGCCGAATGCGGCGGAGCGGGCGGTGCTGGAGCGGATCCAGGCGCCGGCGGATGTCCGGCTGGCCTGCCAGCTGCGCCCGACCGGCCCGGTCGAGGTGATGCCGATGGTGCCGAGCGATTCCCGCCGGCCGGCCCTGGCCGCCGCCCTGGCGGGGCAGGGGCAGGAGCGGATGATTGCCGCGCTGTTCGTCGACCTGCGCGATTCGACCCGGCTGGCGGCGGACCGGCTGCCCTATGACGCGCTGTTCATCCTCGACCGTTACCTGCAGACCGTCATCCATGCGGTCGAGCGGCAGGGCGGCCTCGTCACCAGCATCGCCGGCGACGGGGTGATGAGCATCTTCGGCGCCGCCCCGGGCGTCGATGCGGCCACCGCCTGCCGCCAGGCGATCGCGGCGGCCTGCCGCACATGGCGGGCGCTGGATGATCTGAGCGGCGAGCTGGGCCATGTGCTGGAAGAGCCGCTGCGCTTCGGCTTCGGCCTGCATGCCGGGCCGTCGGTGATCGGCGTGGTCGCGGCCGGCGGCACGGACCGGTCGGTCCAGTTCCTCGGCGACACCGGCAATGTTGCGGCCCGGCTGGAGGCCCTGACCAAGACGCATGGCTGCCCGCTGATCCTGTCCGAGGCCGCGGCGGCCCATGCCGGCCTCACCGGGCCGGGCTTCGAACGGTCGGTGGTCGAACTGCGGGGACGGCCGGACGGGCTGGGGATCCTGCTGGTGCGTGACGCCGGGCCGCTGGAGCGGGCCGTCGGCGTCCCGGCCTGACCGCACGGCCGCTTCGCCGGCCGCAACGCTGGGCTGTGCGAAACATCACATCGTGGCCGCCGCAGCCGCTCCATATCTCCGTGTGGCGGCACGGCCGGGGGACCTATCCCCGGCCGTGCCTTTGAGCTGACGTTGATATCTGGAGATCGAGATGAGCTTCATCGAAATGACCGGCGTCGAGCCGGACGATTCGATGGCGCAGAAGTGCCGTCGCGCCAAGGCTGGTTCGGATGCCCGCTCGCCCGAGGTGTCGTGGGCCGAGGTCGCGGTGGCCTGGGTGATGGCGGCCGGCGGGCTGGGCGTGACCTTCGCGCTCTGCTTCGTCGTGTCGGCCACCGGCCTGCTGCACTGACCGCCCGGCCGTCCCGGCGATCGCCGCGGCGGCCTTACCCTTCCAGCGTCGCTGCAAAGCGCAGCCGCACATAATCCGCCGTCCACTGACCCGACTGGTCGCGCAGGCTTGAGGCCAGCAGCGCCTCGACCTCGTCCAGAATCGCCGAGCGCGCAGCGCCCTCAATGCCGCCGAGCATCGGGTTGGCGAAGGTGTCGAGCCAGCCGCGCATTCCGGTCGGCAGCGGCGTCGGCCGCGGCACCAGCCCGGCGGTCTCGACGGTGAAGCCCTGCGCCTCCAGCTTCGCCGTGTACTCCTCCG
>NZ_JBYRFX010000057.1:0-4115 GCF_057815775.1 Inquilinus sp. | reverse complement strand
CAGGCCGGCAGCCCTGGCAAGGGGCGTTTCTGCCTTCCCATCTCATGATGGAAAATCCGGCCCATTATCCATCCGAATGGGCTAGAAATCGGCGCGAGTTTGTATGGGAGTTGTATGGCTAGACGACGGCTCATACAAATCGTAGGCTGACACATCGATCATGTGTTGGAGCGGGCCAATGAGCCGTCGCGTCACTCTCCGGACCGAAGCCGGCCGCCTGCCGGTTCCTACGGAGCAGGCTCAGGTCATCTATACCGATGACGAGACGCCCTATCTTCGCCTCTCGGTTTCACGCACCGGGCTGCGGAGTTGGGACTGGCGCAAGGCGAACACCACAAAGCCCATCGGGAAGTTTCCAGCCGTCACCTATGATGACGCCCGGCAAAAGGCCCTGGCGTTGACCCGGCTGACGACCGCCGGCCAGGACCCGAGGGCGGCCATCCTGGCTCCGGCCAGCAACATCACGGTGCGGGCGCTCTTTGACGAGTACGTGGCGCGGAAGCTCACCGACGCCACCCGGACCCGCAAACCCAATGAGAGCGCTGCCAACTTTCGCTCGCAGAGCCGGCCACTTATGGAGCGCTATGGCGATCTGCCAGTGGTGGATTTGAGTCGCGAGATCATCATGCAGGTGATCCGCAGCAATCATCTGCATGGGCCGCGCGCTGACTGGCGGACCTCGGCTGCCCGCCAGATGATCACATGGGTCCGAGCCGCTTTCGCCTGGGGGCAGCGCAATAAGATGGTGCCATTGATCGATCGTCTGGGCCTGCCTCTGGTCAATCCAGCGACTTCGCTCATCGAGGATGAGCGGGACCTACGGCCCGCGAAAAAGGCTGGGACGAGCAAGGGGCTACAAAGTGGACCTCGCCGACGAGGAAATCATTGCGCTAATGCGGGGCATCGAGGAGGCCAGGGCGGCCTGGAAGCCCGGTCGGAAGCGCCGGATGGACGATGCGCATGCGCTGCGGAATCCTTCCGGGCTGCTGATCCTCGAATTCTGTCTCTATGTCGGCTGTCGGAAGTCCGAGGCCATCCATCTGCACCGGTCCGACATCGTGGGCGAGTTTGCCCACGTGCCCGATGAGGCTTCGGCGG
Organism: Inquilinus sp.; assembly: GCF_057815775.1. Lineage (NCBI taxonomy): Bacteria > Pseudomonadati > Pseudomonadota > Alphaproteobacteria > Rhodospirillales > Rhodospirillaceae > Inquilinus > Inquilinus sp. Next base: position 3,017 of record NZ_JBYRFX010000057.1, on the reverse strand, counting down.
TCCCAGCATTTGTCGAGACGCAGGCGATCGTCGCCGAGCATAAGACAGAGGCGACCGGCGAGCAGCGGGAGTTGTTTCTCGGTCCGGAAGCCCGCCGGGTTATCGCTCTGGCGGCGGAGTGGCGGAAGTTTATTCGGTACACCGGGCCGCTGGTGTTTCCGTCGCCCACCGGCCTGCCATGCACAACGGTGAATCACAGTTTGGAGACGGCCCGGCAGGTTGGCGGTCTTACGCGCCGGATCGTCCCCCATTCGCTCCGCTCCGCCTATATCAACTACGCCTGCCGGGCCGGGGTGCCAATCGAGGTCGTGTCGCGGAATGTGGGCCATTTGGATGTGCGGACCACGGAGCGGTATTACCGGGAGGTCCATCGCCGAATCCAGGCGAAGGGCAATGATGCGGTCTCAGCGGAATTCACCCGGCTGCGCAAAGCGATGCTGCTGGCCGCCTGACCGGCGCATTTCATGCCTACCCCGCCCCAGGATTGCGCAGCGCCGGAGTTTCTTCCGTGTCTCCCGCCTCCCTGTCAACGCCACAGGAAATTGGGGGCGCTGCGCCGCAGCCAAATTGGAGCGCGGTGCCGAGCGCGCGGATTATGCTGGGGCAGCAACTACTGGGCTTGGGGCGGCCGCGTGTCGGCTGGTGAGCTGACACCTCGCCGGCGTCGTTTGCTCTGCGCCAGGCGATAGCTCTCGCCATTCATCTCCAGGATGTGGACGTGGTGCGTGAGGCGATCCAGCAGAGCCCCGGTCAGCCGCTCGCTGCCCAGGACCTCGGTCCACTCATCGAATGGCAAGTTGCTGGTCACCAGGGTGGAGCCACGCTCATAGCGCTGGCTGAAAATCTCGAACAGCAACTCCGCGCCACTCTTTGACAGGGGGACAAAACCGAGTTCGTCGATGATCAGCAGCCGGTAGCCGGCCAGCTGCTTCTGCAGGCGCAGCAGCCGCTTCTCGTCGCGCGCCTCCAGCAGTTCATGCACCAATGCGGCGGCGGTAGTGAACCCGACCGACAGGCCTCTCTGGCAGGCGGCCAGGCCGAGCCCGAGGGCGATGTGGGTCTTGCCCGTGCCGCTGTTGCCGAGTGCAATCACGTTCTCCCGCCGCTCGATGTAGTCGCCCCGCGCCAGGTCGAGGACCAGCGCCTTGTTGAGCGAGGGCATGGCCAGGAAGTCAAAGCTGTCGAGGCTTTTGACCGTCGGGAAGTGGGCCGCGCGGATCCGACGCTCCACCATCCGTCCCTCGCGCTCGATCAGCTCCAGCTCGGCCAGGCGCAGGAGGTAGCGGAGGTGATCGGCGCCCTCGGCCGCGCATTGCCGGGCCAATTTGTCGTGCTCGCGCAGGAAGGTCGGCAGCTTCAGCGCCTTGAGGTGATGCGCCAGCAGCACCTGCGGGGTGTCGCTCATGCCCGGCCCTCGCCCAACAGCTCGAGGTAGGCCCGGGCCGAGGTGGTGGCCACCTGGGCCCGCGGCAGATAGGGATAGACCTCGAGGTCCAGCCGCGGCGGCCGGCACTCGATCCGGCACAGCACCAGGTGCTTGACGGCATCAAAGCCGATCGTCCCCAGCCGCAGCGCCTCGCTCACCCCGGCTTGCACCTCCTCGGGGTGGAACACCTCCAGCAGCCGCAGCACCTGCACCCATTCCCGCCGGCCCGCCTTGCCCAGGCGGGCCTCCAGCAGGCGGCGGAGCGCCAGGAACGGCTCGGGCAGCGCCCAGCCAGCCAGCGGCGCGGCCTGGTCCAGCGCGCCGGTCTTGCGCTCGAGCAGCGGCAGGTAGTGCAGCGGCTCGAGCAGGACGTCCTCGCGCTCATAGGACCGGGCATGCCGGGCAATCACCGCCGCGCCGCAGGCGATCACCACCGCCTCGACATGGCCGCGGACCAGGACCTCGCGGTGGCCATAGGCCACCGGCACCGAGTAGTCGTTGCCGTGATAGCGCACCAGCGACAGCGAGCTGACCCGGGCGCTGCGCCTCTCGCAGGCCTCGTAGAGAGCGGCAGGCAGCGGCAACATCGCCGCCTGATCCCGCGCCAGCCGCTCGCCAATGCTCTCCTCCTGGCCACGCAGGCGAGCGCCCTGGCGCTCCCGGCACCGCACCTCGAGCTGGGCATTGAGCGCCGCCAGGCTCTCGACCTGCGGCACCGGCACCAGGAAGTTGCGCCGGGCATAACCGACCAACCCCTCGACCTTGCCCTTGTCATTGCCCTTGCCCGGGCGGCCGAAGCGATCGGCGAAGAGATAGTGCGACTGCAGTTCGGCAAAGGCGCGCGTGCGCTGCCGCGTGCCGTCGCCGAGGATGCGCGCCACCGCCAGGCGGGTGTTGTCATACAGCATGCTCAGTGACACACCGCCAAAGAAGGCGAACGCCGCGTTGTGCCCATCGCAGAACGCCTCGCTCGTCTCCGCCGGGTAGGCCTTCACGAAGCAGGCGTCCGAGTGCGGCAGGTCCACCGCCAGGAAGTGGATCCGCCGCTCCTCGCCGCCGATCACCGCCACCGCCTCGCCGAAGTCGGCCTGCCCATGCCCGGGCGGATGCACCAGCGGGACAAACATCTCCCGCCCCTGCAGCCGCCGCTCCCGGACATAGGCCCGCACGATCGTTTCGCCGCCGGTGAAGCCATGCTCGGCCTTGAGCCGCTGGAAGATGCGCCGCGCCGTGTGCCGTTGCTTACGGGGCCGCTCCCGATCCTCGTCCAGGATGCGGTCAATGACCCCCGTGACCCCATCGAGCTTGGGGCGCACCGGCGGCTTGCTGCGCCGGTACCCCGGCGGGACCGAAAACCGCAGCATCTTCGCCACCGTCTTCGGGTCAATGCCGAATAGCCGCGCCGCCTGCCGCTGGCTCATCCCCTCCACATGGCAGGCACGCCGAACCCGCGCATACAGATCCACAGCCTTCATCCCCCAGGCCTTCCGTCCGCCACCAGGACGAAAGGCTAGGCAGCGCTCCAATTTCGCGCCGCTACGGCCGGACTACCCGCCGCTTCCGTGAGGGATTTTCTCTCTGTCGCTCTCAC
>NZ_JBYRFX010000056.1:0-2145 GCF_057815775.1 Inquilinus sp. | reverse complement strand
TGGCCCTTGGCGCGCTGCACGAGATTGCAGGCGGTGGCCATGGCGCGCTCGATGGGGCGGCAGTGGCGCTATTCGCTGCCGGCATCGCTGCCCGCACACGTGGCCGCGTCCTGTGGTGCGTGACCCGTCAGGACCTATTCGCGCCGGCGCTCGCCCAGGCCGGGCTTTCCCCCAACCGGGTGATCTATGTCGAGGCGGGTGACGACAAGACCCTGCTGGCCTGCTTTGAAGAAGGCCTCCGGCATGGCGGGTTTGGCGCCGTCGTGGCTGAGGTCGCGCAGCTTCGCATGATGGCATCCCGGCGCCTTCAATTGTCGGCCGAGGGATCCGGCACCGTCGGCATCGCCATCCGCCGATGGCGCCGCGTGGCCGAGGCCGCAGATTTCGGCCAGCCGACCGCCTCGGTGACCCGCTGGCGTGTCAGCGTGATGCCGTCGAGCCCGTTGCCCGTTCCTGGGGTCGGCCGAGCCCGCTGGCTGCTGGAATTGATCCGGTGCCGCGCCGGAGAGAGCGCGGATTTCGAGGTGGAGGCGTGTGATGCCAAGGGTCGTCTCGGTCTTCCTGCCGACCTGGCCGACGGATCGGCTACGGCGGAAGCTGGGCGACACCGCGCCGCCGGCTGATACGCCTATCGTGCTGGTCGGCCGGGACGGACGACGCCGGGTGGTCGTGGCGACCGACGCGGCTGCGCAGCGGGTGGGGCTGCACGTTGGCATGCCGGCGAGCAAGGCCCAGGCCCTGGTCCCCGGATTGATCCTGATGGATGCGGAACCACTTGCGGACGCCGAGGCGCTCGACCGCCTCGCGCTGTGGGCCCTGCAGCGCTATGCCCCGGTGGTCGCCGCCGACCTGCCGGACGGGCTGGTGATCGACGCCACTGGTGCCGCGCATCTCCATGGCGGCGAGGAGGCGATGCTCATCGACTTGGCCGGCCGCCTGACCGCGCGCGGCATCGCCGTGCGCATTGCGCTGGCCGATAGCTGGGTGCCGCCCACGCCCTGGCGCGCTTTGCCGACCGCGCTGTCGTTGTCGTGCCGGCAGGGGAGGGGGGTAGCGCCATTCTCGACCTTCCGATCGCGGGGCTCCGCCTCGCTCGAGACACTGTGGCGGCACTCCGCGTCCTCGGCTTCGACCGGATCGGCGACCTGGCGGCGAAGCCACGGGCGCCACTGGCTCTGCGCTTCGGCCCCGAACTGGGGCGCCGCCTCGACCAGGCCCTCGGGTGCCTCGCGGAGCCGATCGACCCTGTCCGTCCGCCGGATCTGGTGGCGGCACGCCGGGCCTTCGCCGAGCCGATCAGCGCGGCCGAGACCATCGCCCGCTATATCGGCAAGCTGGTTGTCCAGGTGTGCGACCTGCTCGAAGCCCGCGGCCTCGGCGCGCGCCGTCTCGACATGCTTTGCCATCGTGTCGACAACCGCATTGAGGCGGTGCGGGTCGGTACTGCGACGCCGGTCCGCGACGCCAGGCGGCTCACCCGCCTCTTGTGCGACCGGATCGAGACTATCGACCCGGGCTTCGGCATCGAGATCATGACCCTGGCCGCCGTCGTGGCCGAGCCGCTGATGCCCCGGCAGACGGTCTCGTCGCTCACCGAGGAGCCGGAGGCCGACGTTTCCGATCTGGTCGACACGCTGACCAATCGCGTCGGCGAGCACCGGCTCTATCGCTTTGCCGCGGTCGCCAGTGACGTGCCGGAGCGATCCGTCGCGCGGGTGCCGCCGATGGCCCCGGACACGGGGCCGTCCTGGCCCGATCACTGGCCGCGGCCGTCGCGGCTGTTGCCGATGCCGGAGCCGATCGAGACCATCGCCGTGCTGCCCGACCATCCGCCGGTCACCTTCACCTGGCGTGGCATCCGCCGCCGGGTGAAGCGGGCCGACGGCCCGGAACGCGTCTTCGGCGAATGGTGGAAGCGCGATGCCGAGCTGATCGCGGTCCGGGACTACTTCCAGGTCGAGGACGAGGCCGGTGAGCGATACTGGATCTTCCGGGCCGGCGACGGCGAGAACGCGGCCACCGGCTCGCAGGGCTGGTTCCTGCATGGGATCTTCGGATGACCCGCTACGCCGAGCTCCAATGCACCTCGCACTTCTCCTTCCTGCGCGGCGCCAGCTCCTGCGATGAGCTGTTCGCTCAGGCCGC
>NZ_JBYRFX010000055.1:0-4684 GCF_057815775.1 Inquilinus sp. | reverse complement strand
CTGATATGAGGGATCCCGGGACGGGTGAGTATAGCGACGGCGGAGCCGGCACCCGGCCCGAGCGCCATGCGTGGAGGGGCGGAATAGGCCTCTCTGGGCGGTTGAGGATGCCGACGGCGAAGCCGGCAACCGACCAGTGTGGCCCCGCACCGTTCGCTCGATATGGAACGCGATCGGGATCGTTACCCGAAAGGGCTGAGACGCCGATCGGCGGCCCGGCGGAGCTTGGCGCCCGCGGTGCCTAGCGCAGTGAGCCCAGCCCCGGCTATGTCCGGGGATCGCCCGATTTCGCCGGAGAACCTAACGACGGTCCCGTCCACCTCATCAACTTAATCGAGGATCGCGTTGGTTGATGAATTCAATATCTACGCTAACATTTTTAATATTTCAGTTCAGATTTCGGCTTGGATTATGAGTCTATTCGACTATATCAAAGGTTAATTTGGGATATATCGTGCGGCCATTGAGATATGACGGAACAATGGCGCCTCTAGCTCGTTCATTGCACAACTCGCACGTTCTGGAGATTGCAATGACCACTCTGTCGCCGGAGACGAAGCAGCAGTTTAGCGCCATTGTCGCCCCGCACATGTGCGATCTGCGCCGATTTGCACTCTCACTTGCCCGAAATCATGCAGACGCAGATGACTTGGTGCAGGAGACTATGTTGCGCGCTGCCGTAAAGCTTCATCTGTGGGAGCCCGGCACCAACATCATGGCCTGGCTGACTGTAATGATGCGCCGGATTTTTTTGTCCCAACTCACCAGTCTGCGAAATCGCTCAGAGCATACCCCAATCGAGGAGTGGGATTGTTCAATCAAGGCCTCTCAAACCGACACTGTCGAGCTTCGTGAGGTTCAGTCGAAACTGGGGCTGCTCTCTCGTGACCATATCGATGTCATCCGAGTGGTTGCCCTCGGCGGCGCCAGTTACGAAGAAGCGGCCGAACGTTTCAATGTGCCAGTGGGCACCATTCGTTCAAGGCTGTGTCGCGCCCGCAATCAATTGAGAGGCGACGCTGAAAACGTCCATTGACGTTCGCGGAGAAGTTTCGAAAGGAAGCCCCGGCATCCGCTGGGGCTTTTCGCGTTTTGATGAGGCCACGGCCGAGCGGCCGATCGGTGTTTGATCCTTGGCAGAATGGAGCGCAGCCTGCACCAACTCGGGGGATCGCCTACAGCGCGAACGAACGATCTACCGGTCGGTATCGGTGGCGTCCTGAAGTGCCAGGATGAGGTGATCCGTCTCATAAGGCTTCAGCAACAGGACAGACCTATCTACGCCAAACTCCAGGTGATCGTCCTTGCACGCCATCCCGCTGCAATACACGACGCCGACCGCGGGATGCGTGATCCTCACCTGTTTCGCGACGTGCCACCCGGAAACACCCATCCCAAGATCGACATCGGAAAACAGCAGATGGAGATCGCGCGTCGCGACCGCGAGGGCCATCGCATCTTCCCCCGTTTCTGCGGCGATGACGCTGTAGCCCAGCTCTCGAAATGAGATTTCAGCCGATGCCCGGGAAAGGGGTTCATCCTCGACGATAAGCACGGTCCGCATGGTCGCTGCCTGTCTCTGTGTACAGAGGCAACGACACCGCCGACAGGGCGGTTCCGGCGCTAGATAGTACCAATTTTTCAGGCAGTTCGATTAGATCAGCAGGCGCGCAAGGGGAATGATCAATTGCACGGCCAACCCGGCCGGATCCCAGGTCCGTTCGATCTTGCCACCAAGCTGACCCGTAGCGGCGCTATCGCACATGAAGGTCCCGAAACCAGTCTTCTGCGGTTCTACGGCCTTGGCTGGGCCCCCTCGCTCGGACCATCTTAGATTGAGATCCCCATTCTGAGATGACCAGGCCACCGCTATTCGACCCCGATCGTCAGCGAGGGCGCCATACTTCGCGGCGTTGGTCGCCAACTCGTGCAGCAGCAGCGCCAGGCTGGTCACTGCGTGGCCTCGGACCGCGATGTCCGGGCCCTGTATCGACAGGCGGTCGTCGACGCCGTAGGGCGCGAGGATCGCCCGGATCAGATCCGCCAATGTCGTGTCGGTCGAAGATTGGTTTTGCTCGGGGTCCGCCAGGGTCAGGTCGTTGACCCGCGCCAGTGCCCCAAGGCGAGCCCTGACCGCGGTCGCCAAATCCTTCGCGCTGCTTGCGCTGCCCGTGCTCAGCATGATGACCGCGCCGGCCAGGGCGAACACATTCTTCAAGCGATGACTCATTTCTCGGAGGAGCAGCTTTTGACGCTCCTGCGCCTTCATGCGCTCGGAGATGTCCCTGGCGATTTTCGAAGCACCAACGACGCGACCAGCGTGATCTAGTACCGGTGAGACCGTCAGCGAGACGGGAACCAGGCTTCCGTTCTTGCGGCGGCGGATCGTCTCGAGATGCTCGGTCCCCTCCCCTGCGTGGATTCGAGCGAGGATCTCGATTTCCTCACTGCGCCTGTCCTCGGGGATGATGATGGCGATCGGCTGTCCGATCGCCTCCTGTGCGGGGTAGCCGAACAGGCGCTCTGCGCCCGGATTCCAATCGGTGATGTTGCCTTGGAGATCCTTGGCGACGATGGCGTCATCTGCTGATTCGACGATCGCAGTGAGCCGATGCGTCGCATGCTCGAACTGCTGGCGATCGCTGAGATCGATGAGAGTGTTCACGACGCCCTTCAGGCGACCATTCCCGTCTAGCAGCGGCACTGGCAGGGGCATGACGGGAACCCTGGATCGGTCCGGTCGCTCTATGACAGCCTCGACGCCACGAACCGCGCGCTTCTCGCGCAGGGCGATCGCCACCGGCCATTGATCGTGCGGAAGCGGGGTTCCGTCCGGCCAAAACAGGTTCCAAGGCCCGCAAAATTCGGTTTTACCGAGCTCCGGGCGACATCCCCACAGGGCCGCGGCGGCGTCGTTGTAGTAGGTGATCCTGCCTTCGGCGTCGGTCGTATAGACTGCGACAGCCTGGGCCCGAAGAATTTCGCTGGCCCGGACCTCGTCCGAGCTCATCGACTGCCGCACCGGCTGCCCGACCGAAGCCAACAGGCTGTCTTCGGATCCCATATTGCGTTCTTCCCAGCGCGGCCGTCGTTCATCGCCAGCTTTCATTGGCCACAAGACGACCATGTCCGCAGCTGGAAAATCCGAGATGGACCAGTCCTCGGCACCGCCCGCCGACTCGGACCATCGGATGATCCGCCGCCCCTTTAAGGTACGCCTCCAATAGGCTGCACACTACGATTGATCTCGGCGCCCAACCGTCAGGCCGATAGAGCCGCTGCGGACACCGACGAGCACCAGCTTTCGCTCGCCGATGCCGCCGACCTTCACTGCCACGGCTCGGCCGTCCTCCATCGTCAGCTGCAACTCGACGCCGGCGATAAAATCGTCCAGGAGGCGGACGTCGACATCCTCGTCCGTGAGGAAGGCGCCGTAGGTGCGATGGGGAGCGGCGGTCCGCGGCGCCCTGGCAGCGACCCGATATCGCCCGGACCATTTCAGGCCGAGGCGAGCGTTCGAAAGCGTCCCTTTCCCCTCGATCCGCGCTGAGTCACGGGACATGGGCTAAGCGCTCTTCCGCTTCCTTCCGGTTGGGGCCGCGGCGGCCGGCGGTCCCTTCTTGCCGGAGGCGCGCTTCGCGGGCGCCTTTTTGGGTGCCGGCTTCGGGTCCAGGCCGGCGCTCTGACGGAGAGCTTCCCGAAGGTCGACGACATTGGCCTTCGGCTCCGGCCGCGGCTTGATCTTCTCCCCACGCTGCTTCGCGCGGATGAGCTCTGTCAGCGCCTCCTCGTAGCGATCCTCGAATGCATCCGGATCGAACTCGCCCATCTTGCCCTTGATGATGTGCGTGCCAAGCTCCAGCATTTCCTTGTCGATCTTCCCTTTCGGGATCTCGCTGAACGCCTGGGCTTCATCGCGCATCTCGTAGTCGAAGTGCAGCAGGTTCGCGAGCATGCCCTGGCCTTCGGGGAACAGCAGCAGGACCCGATCCCGCCGGAACAGCACCGTGCGACCGATGCCTGCAACGTTCGCCTGGCGCATGGCCTTGCGGATGACCGTGAAGGCCTCGACGGCAACCGCGTCGGACGGGGCGAGGTAGTACGGCCGTTCGATGGCCAAGCGCTCGACCTGGATGCAGGGAACGAAGCTCTCCAACTCGATGATCTTCGTGCTCTCGGGGACGGCGGCCTCGATCTCCTCCGGCGTGAGCACGATGTACCGGCCGTTGTCGACCTCGTAGCCCTTCACCTGGTGGTCGCGATCGACCGGTTCCTCAGTTTCACTGTCGATGAACTGGCGCTTCAGCCGGTGGCCGGTTTTGCGGTTCACCATGTTGAGGTGAATCTCGTCGTCGCTGTCGCCGATGGCGGTGAACAGCGACACCGCGCAGCTGACTGCGCCGATCCTGAGGTGACCCTTCCAATTCGCACGCGGCGCCATGTCGACCACCAGCTGCAGTTCGGGACGAGTCTCCAACATCACGCGGCCGATGCGCGTTCCCCGAATACTGCCGGCCTGGCTCGGCGGCCGAAGGCGGCCGAGCTGATATGAGGGATCCCGGGACGGGTGAGTATAGCGACGGCGGAGCCGGCACCCGGCCCGAGCGCCATGCGTGGAGGGGCGGAATAGGCCTCTCTGGGCGGTTGAGGATGCCGACGGCGAAGCCGGCAACCGACCAGTGTG
>NZ_JBYRFX010000054.1:0-14590 GCF_057815775.1 Inquilinus sp. | reverse complement strand
GAATCTCGCCAATTGAAGGCGGATTGGGGGGCAGCGTCTCAGTCTCGCGAAGGGCCGCGATCAGGTGGTCGACAAACGCTCGCGCCGATGGCTTGGCGGCTCTGCCGCTTGCATAGACGGCGCTGAGCTCGACCATTCCTGCGTCCCATTCCGGTAACAGCCGAATGAGTTCTCCTGTTTCCAATTCCCGACGGCAGGCGCCGAACGGAGTCATGACGATGCCCAATCCCTCGACCGCCGCTGCGATGGCGCCCAGGCTTGCCCTGACCGTCAACTTGCCCTCGACCTGGAAAGCGGTCGCAGCACCCCCCTTGCGAAATGACCAGCTGCCGCCAAGGCTTGCGGGCCCCAGAATGATCGCGTGCCGGGCCAGATCCGTCGGTGTGAGAGGAACCCCGGCGCTGTCGAGGTAAGCTCGCGACGCGGCGAGGATCCGCGGCCATTCGAGAATTCGCCGCACCGTCGCCGTCGAATCGGAAAGAGGACCAAACCGAAGCGCGACGTCCACGCCTTCGGCCACGAGGTCCTGACGCTGGTCCTCCATCATCAGGTCGATCCGCAGCGCCGGATGCTGGCTCATGAAGACCGAAAGCCGCGGGATGACCTCCCGCACGGCAAAGTTCGTTCCCAAACCGATCCGCAACAATCCGCGCAGCTCTCCCGTTCCGCGCGCAGCATGTTCCGCCTCGTCAAGCTCGGCGAGGACAGCCTCGATGCGAGCCAGGAAGTCCTGGCCTGCGTCGGTCAGCGTCACGGCGCGCGTGGTCCGAACGAGAAGGGCGACGCCGATCTCGCGCTCCAGCGTCGCGATCGTCCGAGACGCGGTCGATTGTGGAATGTTCAGCTCCCGACCGGCCGCGGAAAAGCTTCCCTTGCGGGCGACCCGGGCGAACAGCCGAAGGGCGAAGAGCCGGTCGCTCATAGCGAAAGTGGATAACTGAAAGCCATTTTAACCGACTACGGCAGTCAAATGGAAAAGTCGATCTTCATCCGCGAAGCCCTGAGCGCCTTCGATGTGAGGGAACGTGGACTCTCGGCAGCATGGAGATCGAATATGCGGCGCAAGTTCCCTCTGGCCCTCGTGGTGGCCTTTGCGGCGTTCCCTCTCGGCAGCGCGATCGCTCAGGTCGGTGAAAGTGGCTACTCCCTGCCACTGGCACTCGCGGTGAAGGCGGCGACCAAGGCGATCGCAACCTGCGCAACCAACGGCTATCCGGTTTCCGCCGTTGTCGTCGACCCCTCGGGCGTCGTCAAACTCGAGGCCAAGGGCGACCACTCGACCATCCACACCACCACGGCAGCCTTCCGCAAGGCATACACGGTCGTGACGTTCGGGCCGATCTTCCGGTTCGACGCGTCGAGCGCATTCGCAGCGCTCGTCGCCAAAAATCCGAACGGCCCAGCGCTTGCGGCCCTGCCCGACATCGCACCGCTCGCCGGCGGGGTCGCGATCAAGGTCGGAGACGAGATCGTCAGTGCGCTCGGTGTTTCGGGTTCGCCGGGCGGCGACAAGGATGAGGCCTGCGCCCAGGCCGGCGTCGCAAGCATCAAGGATGATCTTGCGAGCCCACGGTGAATGCGACCGCCGTCGGACGTAGCCTGAGCCGGGCGATCCGGCCCTACGGGCTGCGGCGGATTTCGCGCACGCCACGGCCAAGCTTCCGGCGGAGCAGCACGCGCAGCGTCACGCCTTCGGCATAGCCGACTTCGGCGGCGATCTGATCGACGCTGGCCTGGCTGGTCTCGAGCAGGTGCACGGCGCGCTCGACCCGCAGATCCTGGAGGTATTCGAGCGGCGATTTGCCCAGCACGCTCTGCATCCGGCGCGCCAGCGTGCGCTTGCTGGTGGCGAGCGCCGTCGCAGCCTGGTCGAGCGAGAAGCCCTCGGCCAGACGTTGCCGCGCCCAGAGTTCGAACTTGTGCACCAGCGGATCGGTGTGGACCAGATGGCCAGGGATCGCATAAGCCGCCTGTGAGGTGCGCGCGTCGGCCACCAGATACTTTGCCGTGATGCTGGCCAGTTCGGGGCTGGCGCGCCGGATCAGGGTCAGTGCGAGGTCCAGATGACCGAGCGCTGCGCCGGCGGTGACCACCGCGCTGGATTCGACGATGAGCCGGGTCTCGACCAGTTGCACCTGCGGATAGCGCTGCCGGAACAGCGGGGCCAGCCACCAAGAGGTGGTGGCCTCTTCGCCGTCGAGCAGGGCGGCCTCCGCCAGCACGAAGGTGCCGACGCAGGCGGCCGCGGTCAGTGCGCCGCACCCCGACCATTGGCGCAGCACCGCGCCGGCTTCGCGCACCTCGCTGCTGGCCAGCGCCTGCACCAGCGGCTGCGGCATGATCTGGTTGATGGCAGGCATCACCACCGCATCCGGCGTCGACGCACGCGCTGCCGCAGTTACCGGCACGCTGAGGCCCCGCGCGGTTGTGACGGTCCGGCGCAGACCCACCACCTTCGTCTGGAAGCGCAGCGACGGCATGCCGGTCATTTCCGCCAGCATGTTGGCCATGCCGAAGGCGTCGAGCACCGCGGCCAGGCCGGTGTCAAAAACGCCGTTGAGGGCAAGGACATGGATTTTCATGGCAACCACGATATCAAAATCGACGAATTTGCCAATCTGGCACCACGGCCCCGGCTCCCCTTTGCCCATCCTGGGTCCCAAGCCAGAGGTCGGCGGCGAACCGGAAGGCGTATGGCTTGATTGGTATCAAAGTTGGCAATCCTGCCAATACATCCGGAACAGCTCCCCTTGTACGGTTCCGCCCGCTTTGAAGCCCTTAGCAGCCATCGAGCAGAGAAGAAATGATGATCAAGTGTGGATTGTTCGTCCGGCTTGAAGCCAAGCCGGGCAAGGAGCAGGCGGTGGCGGACTTCCTTGCCGCCGGCCTCGAACTGACAAACCGGGAGGAAACCACGCCGATCTGGTTCGCCCTCCAGCTCTCGCCGACGACGTTCGGCGTCTTCGACGCCTTTGCCAGCGAAACGGACCGCCAGGCACATCTCGCCGGCAACATGGCCGCGGCCCTGATGTCGCGGGTCGACGAAATGCTGGCAAGGCCGCCGTCCGTCGAGCACGTCGACATTCTGGCCATGAAGAACCGGCTGGCCTGATGTCTTTGCGCCCCACGGGCCCGGGGCGGGAATTCTCTTTGAAAACTCCTGGAGGCTGAGATGTCCATGTTGCGAAAGACGTCGGCGATTGCCCTCATGATGGCCATGGGCGGCACGGTGGCTCACGCCGAGACGAAGCCGGCCGCGAAAGATATCGTCATTGTCCACGGCGCCCTGGTCGACGGCTCCGGTTGGCGCGCCGTCCATGACATCCTGGTCAAGGATGGTTTCCATGTGACTGTCGTGCAGGAGCCGCTCACCGGCCTGGCCGAGGACGTCTATGCCACCAAGCGCGTCATCGACCAGCAGGCGGGGCCCATCGTGCTGGTCGGCCACAGCTATGGCGGCTCGGTGATCACGGAGGCGGGCGCCGACCCCAAGGTCAGCGCCCTCGTCTTTGTCGCCGCGCTACAGCCCGATGCGGGGGAGGCCAGCGGCCAGCTTCTGTCGAAATTCGCCGCGCCGAACGATGCCATGCGGGCCTCCACCAATCGGGCCACGCCGGACAAGTATTTCTTCATCCCGCCGGCGAAGTTCCACGCGACCTATGCCGCTGATGTCCCGGCGCCGGACGCCCAGTTCATGGCGGATTCGGAGCAGCAGCTTGCCGAGAAGGCTCTGGGCGCACCCATCTCCGTGGCGGCATGGCGAACCAAGCCCAGCTACGCCATCCTGACCACCCAGGACCATGTCATCAGCCCTGAGCTTCAGCGCTGGATGTATCAGCGTTCGGGCGCCAAGGTCACCGAAGTGGCCGCAAGCCACGCGGTCTTCATCTCCCAGCCGGACGCGGTCGCCCAGGTGATCGAGACGGCTGCAAAAGCAGGCGATTAACCAGTCATCACTCCGCCGATCACCTCTTTCGTCTGAGAGCGCACATGCTTTGCCGTCCACCGACGCGCAAGGCATGTGCGCCTGACGGGCAACGCGCCCGAACCGCCGGAGCATGACATGGCCGTCGTCCCCACCCCCGATCCGGCTGCGGCCGAGCGCTGGTATCGCCGCCATGCCGGGCTGCTGCGCATCACGCATTGGATCAATGCCTGCTGCTTCTCGCTCCTGCTGATGAGCGGGTTGCAGATCTTCAACGCCCATCCGGCGCTCTATGTCGGCAACCGCTCCGATTTCGACCATCCGGTCCTCTCGATCCCGGCACAGCCGTCGGAAAACGGCCTCGTCGGAGAGACGGTGATCCTCGGCCATGCCTTCGAGACGACGGGCCTGCTCGGCGTCTCGAACGAGGACGGGCAGGTCTCGCCGCGGGCCTTCCCAAGCTGGATCACGATCCCGAGCTACACCGACCTCGCGACCGGGCGGCGCTGGCATTTCTTCTTCGCCTGGCTGCTGGTGCTGAATGCTCTGGTCTATCTCGCCTGGGGCTCCGCCAGCCGGCATTTCGGCAGGGATCTTCTCCCCAGCCGCAGGGAGCTTGGCCATGTCGGCAGGGAGGTCCTCGACCATCTGCGCCTGCGCTTCCCGCGCGGCGAGGCGGCGAAGCGATACAATGTGCTGCAGCAGCTCGCCTATCTCCTGGTCGTCTTCGGGCTGTTCCCGCTCATGATCCTCACCGGCCTCACCATGTCGCCCGGCATCGACAGCGCCGTGCCGCAGCTTCTCGTGCTGTTCGGCGGGCGCCAGACGGCGCGGCTGATCCATTTCGTCACCGCATCGGGCCTGGCGGTCTTCGTCATCGTGCATCTCGTCATGGTGCTGATCTCGGGCGTCTGGAACAATCTGCGCTCGATGGTCACCGGCTGGTACGATCTCGGCAAGCCGGGGGCGACCGATGTCCGGTGATCATCTGCATCGCCGCGGCCTGCTGAAGGCCCTTGCCGCGGTCGGCGGCCTCGCGGTGTCGGGCTGCGACCGCCTCGCGAGCGAGCCGCGCTTCCGTTCGATCCTCGATGCCGCAAACAGCCTCACCTACAGGGTGCAGCGCCTTCTCATCGGGGCTGATCGGCTCGCGCCCGAATACAGTGAGGCCGACATCTCGCCGGCGTTTCGCGCCAATGGCTCGACCGACCCGCAGGACGACGAATACCTCAGTCTCGTCGACACTCATTTCGCCGATTGGCGCCTCAGGGTTCACGGCCTGGTCGAGCACGAAGTGTCGCTGTCGCTCGATGAGCTGCGCGCCCTGCCCGCGCGCACCCAGATCACCCGGCATGATTGCGTCGAGGGCTGGAGCTGCATCGGCAAATGGACCGGCGTGCCGCTGGCGGAAATCCTGTCGCGCGCAGGCGTCAGGCCGGAGGCCCGCTTCGTCGTGTTCCATTGCGCCGATACCCTGGATGATGGCGGCGACGACACCGATCCCGAGAGCATCCGCTATTACGAGAGCATCGACCTGATCGATGCCGCGCATCCGCAGACGATCCTGGCCTATGACATGAACGGCACGCCGCTGACCGTCCCCCACGGCGCGCCGCTGCGGCTGCGCCTCGAACGGCAGCTCGGCTACAAGATGGCGAAATACGTCATGCGCATCGAGCTGGTGCGGAGCCTCGCCGATCTGCATGGCGGCCGCGGCGGCTACTGGGAAGATCGCGGTTACGAGTGGTATGCAGGGATCTAGGGTGCTTCCTCTGGCCCAAAGCGGGCGCACCGCCGATTGTTTCGGTCTGGCGTCACCTGTCAGCGGCTCGATCAATCCAGTTGTCACCCATCCATCAAGGAGATCCCTCTCATGTCCGACATCACCCTCTGGGGTTTCGACGGATCGACCTATGTGCGCACGGTCAAGATGCTGCTGGCAGAGAAGGGCGTCACGCAGATCAACCAGATCCCGCTCAATGTGCTGACGGGTGAGCCGAAGGCGGCCGAGCATCTGCAGCGCCATCCTTTCGGCAAGGTGCCCGTTCTTGATCACGACGGAATGCGGCTCCTGGAGACGTCGGCGATCACCCGGTATCTCGATGACGTGCTGCCCGGCAGGTCGCTGATTCCGACGACCCCCAAGGATCGCGCCCGGATGGACATGATCATCGGCATCATCGATTCCTACGGCTACGGTGCGTTGATCGGCGGCGTCGCGGCCTTCCATCTCTTCCCCGATTTCGTCGGCGGCAAGAATGAAGCGATGCGCAAGGACGGCATCGAGAATGGTCGCAAGGTCATCGAGCTCGCCATGAAGGCCAAGGACTCGTCGCCCTTCATCGCGGGCGAGCTGAGCATTGCCGACCTCTACCTCGCGCCGATCGCCTTCTATGTCGCGCTCACGCCGGACCAGGACGTCGTCTTCGACGTCGATGGCTTTGCGGATTGGTGGACGAAGATCCAAGCCATGCGGAGCTTCAAGGAGACGCAACCGGATCTCGGTTGATGCGGGAGTTCCCTGGACAAGACTCCGGGCGCAATCGGCGGTCGCTCATAGCACCGATGGATAACTGAAAGTCATCTTCACCGGCTGCTGCGCTGGAATGGAAATGCCCACCTCGCGTTCACGGGCAGCGGACCATCCGCGACCGGGAAATATCAGGAGACAAGGATGAGCAGCGAAAGGAAGGTCGCCGTCATCACCGGCGCCTCGCAGGGCACGGGCGCAGCCCTTGTCGAAGCCTATCGCGATCGCGACTACGCGGTGGTCGCGACGGCACGGTCGATCGGGCCAAGCCACGATGACCAGATCCTGGCGGTGCCCGGCGACAGTGCCGACCGGAAGACGACCGAACGAGCGAATTCCGAAGGCCTGGCCCGGTTCGGGCGCATCGATACGCTCATCAACAACGCCGGCATATTCGTCGCCAAGCCGTTCACCCAGGATACTGAGGCCGATTACGCGGCCGCGCTGGGCGTCAACCTCACAGGCTTCTTTCACATCACGCAGCTCACCATCGGAGAGATGGAGAAGCGGCGCAGGGGCCATGGCGTCCAGATCACGACGAGCCAGGTCGAACACGCGAACACCCAGGTGCCGTCCGTTCTCGCCTCGCTGACGAAGGGTGGCTTGAGCGCCGCGACGAAATCGATGGCGATCGAGAATGCGAAGCTCGGCATCATCAAGACACCGATGCATGCCGTCGAGACCAACGCGCAGCTCGCCAAGATGCACCCGCTTGGCCGGATGGGCGAGATCTCAGACATCGTGGGCGCGATCCTCTATCTGGAATCGGCGGGCTTCGTCACGGGCGAGACCCTTCACGTCGATGGCGGCCAGAGTGCGGGCCATTGAGCAACCTCACCTGTCGCGACCAGGCCCCGCAAGGCATCCAGGCGCCTGGGCTCTTCATGAAGGACGACACGATGAACCGACTTGAGAAAGTGCTGTACACCGCGAAGGCCCACACCACCGGCGGGCGTGCCGGCGTGTCCCGCAGTTCCGACGGCCGCCTCGAGGTCAAGCTGTCGCGGCCCGGCAGCCCGGGCAGCGGCACCAACCCCGAGCAGCTCTTCGCGGCCGGCTGGTCCGCGTGCTTCGATTCGGCGATGGAGTTCGCGGCGCGGACCATGAAGATCACGTTGCCGGCGGATCACGCGGTCGACACCGAGATCGATCTCGGTCCCGAAGGGGGTGCCTTCAGCCTGGCGGCCCGCCTCTATGTGAGCCTGCCGGGGATGGAGCGCGCGACGGCGCAGCGCCTGGTCGAGGCGGCGCATCAGGTGTGTCCCTATTCGCGGGCAACGCACGGGAACATTGCCGTCGAAACGACGCTGGTTTGAGGCCGTCTCGATGAGAGCAGACAGTGACCGACTGATAGGTGAATAGCCATGATCTATGAATTGCGGATCTACCGCTGCGTGCCGGGGCGCCAGCCGGCGCTGCTGTCGCGATTCGAGCACGAGACGCTGCGGATATGGGAGAGGCACGGCATCCGCCAGACCGGGTTTTGGACCACGCTGATCGGCAACAGCAGCCAGGAGATCACCTACATGCTCGCCTGGGACAGTCTGGCCGAGCGCGAGAAGCGCTGGGGCGCTTTTCTCGCCGATCCCGAATGGACCGCGGTGGTCGCCAAGACCGAGAAGGATGGCCAGCTGGTCGAGACCATCAACAGCCAGCTGCTGGCGCCAACCGCGTTTTCTGCCGTGACGTGAGATCCCGGATCCGCGCACCAAAGGAGGAACACCATGGCAGTGCACGCCACACCCGCCACATGCGGCGTCGATCACGTCGGTTTGAGCGTCGGAGATCTTGAGAGCACCCGACGCTTCTTCTGCGATTGTCTGGGGTGGCGCGTCGTCGGCGAGCGGCCGGACTATCCCGCGGCATTCGTCTCTGACGGCCACCAGATTGTCACCCTATGGCGGGTCGAGGCGCCGGACCGAGCGGTCGCGTTCGACCGGCGCGTCAATGTCGGCCTCCATCATCTCGCCCTCGCAGTCGCCGATCGGGCGGGATTGGATGCCTTGTATGACCGCGTTGCCGGCTGGCCTGGCGTTGTTGTGGAGTTCGCTCCTGAGCTCTCGGGCAAAGGGCCGAAGATCCATTTCATCGTGCGCGAGCCGAGCGGGCTTCGGATTGAATTCGCCTTTGACCCGCGCATCGTGCGGCTAGGTTCGTGACAAAAATCGCCTGATACGACACATGGCAATGACCGGTCTGGAGGCTCGCGAGGTCGACCACGATGTCCGCTCCGGGGAAGGCTGAATGGCCTTCAAATGTCCGCAGAGGGGACGAACCGGAAATCAGGACCAGCATCAGACGATTATCCCGCCCCCGGGGCACCCAGGCTATCGCCTCCGGAGATCGGCGACGATGACCCGTCGCCGATCTTCGTGTCTCCTCAGGCCGTCTTCGCCGCTGGGACTGCGACAGGCGCTGGAGCCGCGGCTTTCCGGGCCCGGGGCTTATTGGCCGGGACGGCTGCGGCAACTGGTGCCGGTGGCACGCTCGTACGCCGGGTGCCAAGGCCGATCGTCTTGGCCAGGGCGCTGCGCTGCTGCGCATAGAGGGGTGCGACCATCGGGTAGTCCGCCGGCAGCCCCCAGCGCTCACGATACTGCTCCGGCGTAATGCCATAGGCCGTCGAGAGGTGGCGCTTCAGCATTTTGAGCTTCTTGCCGTCCTCGAGGCAGACCAGGTATTCGGGCGTGATCGATTTCTTGATCGACACCGCCGGCTGCGGCCGCTCCGGCTCACTCGGCACTGCCGCCCTGCCGAGGGACTGCAGCGATCCATAGACCTTGGCGATCAACGCCGGCAGGTCATTCGGCGCCACGCTGTTATTGGCAACATGCGCGGAGACAATCTGCACCGTCAGCCGCCGCGTTTCATCGATTTCCGCGGCCGTCGACGTCACGGTGCCGGTCTCGTTCATTCAGAAAACTCCATCATGTGGAAGCCGGGCAGAATACCAAAGTTCGCCCAATACAGCTTGAATATACGAGACAAGCGAGTGAAGCAATAGCGCCGCCTTTGGAGTTTTATTCTTTTGCACTGCGGCGGGCGGTCGCGTTTGTTAACTCTTGAACTATCCCTCTTGCAGCAGCTTCTCGGTAAAATTCCCCTGCCATAAACTCGAATGCCGCCGGTAGCCTCGCGCCGTCGCCGCATTCTTCCAGCGCCCATGCTGCATCGCCTGCTCCAGCGGCACGCCCTTGAGGTCGGCGGCGGTCATCATGCCCGCGCGCAGACTGTGGGCGGAAAACGCAGCGGGATCGAGGTCCGATAGTCCAATCACCCGCTTCACCAGCCGGGCGACGGTCTTCGGGTCGATGTGCTGCAGCCGGCCCGCCCGGTCGGGGATCAGGTGGCCGCCGCGATCGATGCGGCAGAACAGGGCGCCAGGGGTGTTGCCGCGGGCATCGAGCCAGGCGCGCAGCGCCGTAACCGCGCAGATGGGCGACGCCGGCACGGCCCGGATGCCGACGTCGGCGCCCTTCCGCTCCTGGTCGGTCTTGGAGCCGGCGACGAAGAGCACCAGCCCGTCGGCCGAGAGCGTGGCGTCGCGCAGATCGAAGCTGGCCAGCTCCGACCGGCGGAACCCTCCAGCGAAGCCGACCAGCAGCAGCGCCCGGTCACGCAGCCGCCGGGCATGGTCCGGCCCCGGTTCGCGGTCGATCACCAGCATCGCGGCCCGCAGGTTTCCTTCGAGCAGCGCCGCCTTCTTCTGCCGCTGCGCGCCCTTGGTCCGGCGCAGGCCCTGCAGGAACGTCTGGAAGGCGCCCTCGCCGATCGTGGCGTCCTCGAGGTCCAGCGCAAAACCCAGCCGCCGGCGGATGGCCAGCACCCCGGCGCGACGCAGCTCGATCGTCGACAGCGAACGGGTGTCGGCCAGGGCAGTGAGATGCAGCACCAGCCAGCGCGCATCGGCCACAACCGGGTCCAGGTTGAAGCCGAGGCACCACACGCTCCACTGCCGCCAGGCCGTGCCGTAGGCCCGGCGCGTGTTGGCAGAGTGCGCGGCGTCGACCAGCTCGTCGGCCCGTGCCGCAAGCAACTGGATCTCGGCGATCTGGCTCGGCGAGAGGTCCGGCAGCCCCTCCCCTCCCCCGCCGGCAATCAGGCTGCTGCCGATCCCGACCGCATCGCCTGCAATCATGCTGGCACTCCGAGGTGCGGACCGGCGAGGAAGCCCGGGCGGGCCGCGTCGGGCACGTCGACACCATGATGGTCGATCATCAGCGCCCGGAACCGTTGCCAGTCCTCCTCGCCGGTACGGCCATGGCTGCAGGCCAGGCACTGTTCACCCTCCGCCAGCTGCGCCGCGACGGGATGATGGACATCGATGCCGAGCCTGCCAAAGCGGCCGATGCAGTGCCCCGTATCATCATTGACCCAGACGGCATTGGCCGAAGAGAGGACCTCGTGGGTCGGGACAAGGGGACTCATGGCTGGTGGTCGCCGGTGGCAGGCGAGCGAGGTGCGGCCCGCCGCTGACGCTCGGACTGACCGGCATCGTAGCCGCGCCGGTATTCGTCATGGCGGCCGGACAGCCACAGCGCGGACCAATTTGGCGTCAACCCAGCCCGGGCATAGGGCAGGCCGCTGTCATAGGCCGGTCTCGGCCGCATCGAAACCATCGCTTTCTCCTGGGTCGAATTCTGCATCAGTCCGGATCCCGACAGGGCTGCAGCGCGACATCATCGGGATCGACGCCGTTGGCGATCGCCATGGCGCGATAGCTCGGATACAGCGCGACCGGGCTGGTGATCTTCTGCAGCCGAAGCCGACCGGCCCGGGCCGCCAGGCGTGCGCCGAGATTGTGGACCGCGCCGCGCAGGGCGAATCCCGCACAGCCGAACTCCCGGCCCTCCGGGCTCTTGTGGCAGGCGAACTGGATCTGCGCCATGTCGTAGGCGGTGGCGGCCAGGTCGCGGAAGCGATCCGCCGGGAAGCGCCCGGGCGCGACATCGGTCCGCCACGGGCACTCGGCGCAGGGGCTGGCCTGGTAGCATTTCATGGGCGGGGCGCTCCGGCGTCTTGCCCGGCACCGGACTGGGCGCCGGCGCGCGGGGCCCGGGCAGCCGGGCCGATGCCAATGGCGGCATTGGCGAGGGCGATCATCGCCGTCACGGCCGCGGCCGCCTGGTCGGCTTGCACGCCACGGGTGCCGGCAGGGCAGAGCCGCAACACCCGGCGGCCGCGGTCATCCTCGATGACGGTTGCGGCCGTGAGGCCGTTCGTACCGAAGCTCGCCGGGATGTCGGCCGTTGCCCGCCACGGCAGCTCAGTTGCATCCCTCACCCGCTCCTCCCACTCTGCCAGCCCAAGCCTTGCCCCCTACCCCGCCACATCGGGACACCAATGCCGGCGCCTTGCCTCCCAGGCCGCGGGCCCGGGTTGCCAGACCACCGCCAGCCCCTCGCGCAGCAGCACCTGCCCAGGATCCTCGCCGTTGACGCGGAGGCGGACCAGCGGCCGACCATACCGATCGCGGTCGCCGGATTCGAGCAGCACCATCGGCCCGGTCGCGAGCAGCGCGGCCAGCCGGCGCCTGCCAGCCGGCGCCTGGCGGCGGCGCCGATCTCGGCTTCCCGGGCGCAGCGGGGATGGAAGATCTCCGGCGCGTCGATGTCGAGGAGGCGCATTCGGGTCCCGTGCACCCGCACCGTGTCGCCATCGACCACCCGCGCCGACGTCGACGGCATGGCCCAATCCCAGGACGGCACCGCCAGGGCGACAGCCACGCAGGCCGACAAGGCACAGGCGCCGCTCAGGGTCGCGGCCATCGGCGCATTCCCGCGGGTCGAGGCGCTGCCGGATTGTCCGGGCCGTGGTGTCGCGGCGCGCTCATGCGCCCCGCCCGGCGCCAGCGTCCCCCAGTGCCCAGGAGGTCGGCGTGCCGATGACCACGCGATGCACCGCCCGGGCTCGCTCCAGCCGCAGCAGCGCGGTGCGCACCGCCGGCGTCTTCTCCTTCAACCCGTAAGCGATGTCGGCAGTCCAGACCGCGCCCTCGCGCTGGGGGCGGGTGAGATAGGCGACGATGCGCTCGGCCAGCGGATCCAACGGCGTCGCGGTCATGGCGCCGCGCCGGCGACGCCGGCCAGCCGCACGGAGGCCACCCGGAGGTGCGAGAACAAATCGTGGCGCCAGGCGTCGTGGTCGACCCAGGCGCCGGCGGCGTCGCGCAGCACCCAGAGATCGGCGAAACCGTCGCCGTTCGGCGCGATGCCGTCCTCGCGGCGCATGGTGAAGCGCAGCGCGCCGCCGGCGTCGTGGATCGTGTAATGGCCGCCGGGATGTTCGAGCGCGTGCATGGCCTGCCTCCGATCGCGGCCATCAAGGCCGACGATGACGATTCTACCCGACCCGGGCGGCCCGGAAAACCCCTGCAATGCCCGATAAGCGCCCTTATCGGGCATTGCAGATGGAGGCCGATCGCGTGGATGATTTCCACCATATAGTGCTGTCAGCGGTCCCATTCCCATTATAAAGTTAATGCGCGAAATAGCTTTCGCCTGGAGCCGTCCCGATGCCGCCCTTCCCCGCCTTCGAGCCCGAGCACATCCGCCTGGCAGAACAGCTCGCCTTCGCCCTCGGCCGGCTCGACCGCGAACTGCGCGGCCACCCGCTCGCCGAGGCCTGGAGCTTGCGCGCCACCATGCTCGCCGGCGCCACCGCGGCCGAGGACAGCGGCCTCGGCGTCGACCGCGGCCGCCTGCTCGCCGCCGCGGCCGGGCTGCCGATCGCCGTGTACCGGGAGGATTTTGGGATCCCGGCGGCGCTGCGCCACATCCAGGTCCAGGGGGCCTGGTTCGCCGCAGCGGCACCGCGCTCGGCCGAGGACCTCGCCCGACTGGCCGGGACCGGCCCGGTCGCCGAACAGCTCGGCCCCGCGGTGCGCGAAGGTTTCAGCTGGGTCGCCGACAGCCTGCCACCCTGTCTGGAAGCGCTCGCGGCGGCGCCGCCGGGCCTGGTCGGCGCCCGTCAGGGCGCCTGGGGCTGGGTCCGGGACGGCGGCGGCCGAGGCGTCGTCGGCGATCCGATGGCGCTCAGCATCGCCTTCCCCCTGGCGCTGCAGGCCCAGGGGGTTTGTGCACGGCCCCTGCCCGGCCTGTTCCCCCGGCTGCGGCCGCCGCGCCCGGCGGCGCGCTGGTTCCGCCTCGCGCTCGAGGATCTGATCGCTCGACTGAGCCTGGCCACCCAGCTGCTGCATGGCCTGGAGCGGGCGCGGCACGGCTTTGCCCAGGCGGTCGCGGGCGCGCGCTCTTCCTCCCGCCTGCCCGCGGTGGCCGATCTCGCCCTGACCGCGCCGGCGATCGCCGCCCCCGCCGTCGTCCGCCATCTCACCCGCCTGGCGCGCCGCGGCGGCCCTCTCGGCAGGACCCGGCCGGAGACCGTGGTGGCACGGAAAACAGCCATCTCCGCCGCCGGCGCCGGCGCCCTGCTGCGCCAGCTCGCCGCCTCTGGCTGGCTGGTCGAGCTCACCGGCAGCCGTACCCATCGCGCCTATGTGCCGCGCGACCTCGCCGATCTAGGCATCGATGTCCAGCCAGCGCGGCTGCGACCGCCACCCGGGCGCAAGCTCGAGGAGGAGGCATTCGAGATCCCTCCCCTACCCTCGCCCGGCGAGCGAAAGGCGCCGCTGGAGGTGGATTACACGGAGGTGTTTACGGAACTCCGCTTGGTCGAAAGCCGAATCGAGGCCCTGCTCACCGATATGCGCCTCGGCCGCAGGGTGGCGACGGAGGGAAGCGACATCGTGTGACCGACGTGCCAGCCCCCGGCCTCTAAAGGGAGCCGGCAATCTCGGACGCGGAAAGCGGTTGTTGTCGCTGAGGCTGGTGGTCGGCCGGATCCATTTGTCGGTATTGTTCCAACGATGCTTGGGGCAGTTGTGGCCTGCAAATTTTTTGCATCTGGGGGATTCGCACGATTCGTGGTTTGTTCTAGACTCTTCCCATGCCCATTCGCCCTCAGCATCGCTTCCTCTATCCGATCGACTGGCCCGCGATCTCGGAGTTCGTGCGTTTTAAGCGCGCCAAGGGTCGGTGCGAGAAATGTGGGCGCCGACATGGCGACAAGGTTCGACAACTCGCCGACGGTCGCTGGTTCGATGTGGAGCGATCCTGCTGGAGGACGGACCTGGGGCA
>NZ_JBYRFX010000053.1:0-15387 GCF_057815775.1 Inquilinus sp. | reverse complement strand
GCCCTTCCTCAGCCGCCCCTTCCCCTGACCGATCGGCATGGGGGCGGAGGGCACCCCCATGCCGGAAGCGGGTCAGAGGTGGAAGTCGGTGTGGCCGAAAAGACCGCCGAACAGATCGCCGACCAGGTGGCCGACGCCGTCGGCCACGCCGCCGACCGCCTGGCCCACACCGGCGACGACGTCGCCGACGGCATGGCTGGTGCCGTTCAGAACGGCGCCGACGCCGGTGGTGGCGCCGCCGACCACGTCACCGACCACACCGCCCACGACGCCGCCGACCTCGGTCAGGACGTCGCCGACCGCCTGGCCCGTTTCACCGACCGCGGTGCCGACCGTGCTGCCGACACCGGCAACCGCGCCGCCGACCGCCTGGCCCACCCCGGCGAGAACGCCGCCGATGATGCCGGAGAAATCAAAGATGTCGCTCATCTGGGTCATCTCCATGTTACAGAAGCGCCGCGATCGGAAGATCGCAGCCAGATCGCCCGCCAAACATCGATCGGCACCTGAAACGAAGACGAGATTTTGAAAGATTTGTTCTCCGACATCGGAAGAATCTATCAACCCGATCCTTGGCCGATGCCTCGGTCTCTTTCGCCGATGCCAGGATATGATCTGCGATAATCTTCCTATCCAGCAAAAATCCCGAGGCCTACCTGCTATGTTATGCAGATTGACTGGGACCGACACAGGCCGACCGAGTCGCCGGGATGCCGGCCCCATGCCGGTGCCGAGGGTCGATTCCACGGCCCGAGACGGATGAAAAGGTGCGGTCGGTGAGACCGTTGCCGGAAAATGGCAACCGTGGCGGCTTGTCGCAGCCGCAAATTCATATGTGTTTATGCAAATCAGCCTTTGCGACTGTCATGAAATACAAATAGCATGTCCGACGTAACGGGGACTGTAATGCGGTGGATAAAGCCGAAACAAATAAAAGTAAAATTTTCTGTAAAGGGGAGGAAAGCCAGCTGAAGCATGATGCAGGCGAGGATAATATGGATCAAATTTTTCAGAATTTCATCCTACACCTGCCGTCCAGTTGCAGCCGGCAAGCTATAGGCGAGCTGCTGGAGCAGACGATCGAAGACTATGGTCTGAATCACTTCGCCTATGTCAGTTTTCCAGCGGGTGGAGAGGCCGACGCGCCATCGATGCTGACCACCTATCCGGCCGCCTGGATCGAACGCTACAGCGAGAACCGGTACGACCGGGTCGACCCGGTGATCGCCCGCGCCGTCGGGACCATGCTGCCCTTCGCCTGGACGCTCGAATCCTTGAAGGACCAGCAGACCCGCAAGCAGAAGGCCTTTCTTGAGGAGGCCGCGGATGCCGGCATCCGGTGTGGCTTGACCATCCCGATCCACGACCGCCAGGGCAAGTCCTCCAGCCTGACCCTGGCCGAATTCGGCACCGAGCCGGAGTTCCAGCGCCGCATCGAGCGGCACCAGCATGCGCTGCATCTGATCGCGCTGCATCTGCACGCCAAGCTGCGCCAGGACGACCACCCGGAGCCGCAGGCGCGCCCGTCGCTGACCCCGCGTGAGATCGACTGCCTGCAATGGGCGGCAAAAGGCAAAAGCGCATCGGACATCGCGGAAATCATGCGCATCAGTCGGCGGACGGTGGTGTTCCACACCGAGAATGCCAAACAGAAATTCGGGGTGGCGACGCTGCCCCAGGCCATCGCCCGGGGACTGATGCACGACATCATCATTTATGCCTGAGCGAAACCTGTAAACCTATACAGCTCGCCGCTGCTTCGGGCTTCACCCAAGCTTCGGCCGATTGGAACCTTATAGAGCCGTGATATCGGACCAGACGTTCGCCTGCCGGACGCCGGGCCCGATCCGATTGAGCGACAGCGAGGACGGGCGTGATGACGGTGATCGTCACCGATGGCATCGACTTCGCGGCCGGCCGCCAGAAGAGTCCGGGCCGAAAGATTTCGGATCGAAGCCCGTGCGCGGCGCGCATCCGATGCCGGTGCGGTGACGATCACGCCGACGCCCACCGTTTCGCCCCGTCGGTCCACCCGCGGCGAGGAGCACGGATATGACCAACGTCTTCGACAATCCCGACGGCCGATTCCACGTCCTCGTCAACGACGAGGGGCAGCATTCGCTGTGGCCGGCCTTCATCCCGGTTCCCGGTGGCTGGGCCGTGGCGCATCAGGATGCCGATCGCCAGTCCTGCCAGGACTACATCGACACCCATTGGACGGATCTGCGCCCGAAGTCGCTGGTGGCGCGGCGCTGACCCGGCGGCCGCAGTCTTCCGTCCTGTGCGCCGCCCTTCGTCTTGTTGAGCGAGACAAGCCATGGACAGCATCGACCTCGACACTGCCACGCTGCCGCTGACGACCGCCCAGATGGGGCTGTGGCTGGCGCAGAAATTCATGCCGCAGGCTGCGTTCAACCTGGCCGAGGCCCTCGAGATCCATGGCGCGGTCGATGCCGGGCTGCTGATGCAGGCCCTGCGCCAAACGACGCAGGAACAGGACACGCTGCGGGTCAGCTTCATCGACGACCCGGACGGCCCGCGCCAGGTGATCGGCCGCGCCTATAACGGCACCCTGAGCCATCTCGATTTCAGCGGCGAGCCGGATGCGCGGGAAGCGGCGCGGCGCTGGATGGACGCGGATGTCGTCCGCCCGCGCGACCTGGCCGCCGGGCCGCTGTCCTCGGCCGCCGTCATCAAGATCGCGGCCGACACTTTCATCTTCTACAACAATGCCCCGCACATCCAGTGCGACGCCTTTGCCTCGATGCTGTTCGCTCGCCGCGTCGCCGAGCTGTACACCGCCCTGGTCGAAGGCCGGCCGGCCGATCCGGACACCGCCCTGACCTCCTTCACCCTGCTGATCGAGGAAGAAGCCGCCTATCGCCGGTCCGACCGGTTCCGCCGCGACCGGGAGTACTGGACCGAGCGCTTCGCCGACCTGCCGCCGGCCCTGACCCTGTCGCCGCAGCAGGCCGGCAGCCGCCGCGCGACCGTGGTCGGCACCTTCCTGCGCCAGCGCACCCGGCTGGGCGCCGAGACCGTCGCCACCCTGCGGCAGCGGGCGCAGGCCGCCGGGGTCAGCCTGCCGCAGATGCTGATCGCCCTTATCACCGCCTATCTCTACCGCGCCACCGGCCAGGCCGATCTGGTGGTCGGCCTGCCCGTCTCCGCCCGCAGCAGCCGCGCCATGCGCAAGGTCGGCGGCCTGGCCGCCAACATCGTGCCGCTGCGCCTGGCGATGGCGCCGGACCTGACGATGGAGGCGCTGCTGCAGCAGGTGTCGCGCGAGGTCCGCCAGTGCCTGCGGCACCAGCAATACCGCTACGAGGATCTGCGGCGGGACCTGCACCTGCAGCAGCACAACCAGCACCTGTTCACCACCATGGTGAACATCGAGCCGTTCGATTACGACCTGCGCTTCGGCGGCCACCCGGTGACGCCGAAGAACATGTCGAACGGGTCGGGCGAAGACCTGGGCATCTTCTTCTACGACCGTGGCGACGGCCGCGACCTGCTGATCGACTTCGACGCCAATCCGGCCCGCCACACCAGCGACGACCTGGCCGCGCATCAGCGGCGGCTGCTGCGGCTGATCGCATCCGTCATCCGCGATCCCGGCCAGTGCCTGGGCCAGATCGACATCCTGGACCCCGGCGAGCGGCTGCAGATCCTGGCGGAGTGGAGCGGCCAGGACCACCCGGTCGACATCGCAACCATCCCGGCGCTGTTCGAGGCCCAGGCCGCCCTGCGGCCCGCGGCCCCCGCCCTGATCCTGGACGATGGCGGCCTGAGCTATGCCGAGCTGAACGCACGGGCCAACCGGCTGGCGCATCACCTGATCGGCCGCGGCATCGGCCCCGGCAAGATCGTCGCCGTCGCCCTGCCCCGGTCGGCCGAAACCATCATCAGCGTGCTGGCCGCGCTGAAGGCCGGCGCCGCCTATCTGCCGATCGACCCGAATTACCCGTCGCAGCGCATCGGCTTCATGCTGGCCGATGCCCGGCCGGCCTGCATCGTCACCAACGCCGCCACCGATCCCGGCCTGACCGGCACAGCACCCCGCCTGGTGCTCGACACCGAGGACATGGCGGCGGCCCTGGCGCGGCAGCCGGACCGCAACCCGACCGATGCCGACCGCACCCGGCCGCTGGATCCGTTCGACGCCGCCTATGTGATCTACACCTCCGGCTCGACCGGCGTGCCCAAGGGCGTGATCGTGCCCCATGCCGGCGTCGCCAGCCTGGCCGAGGAGCAGGTCGAGCGCTTCGCCATTACCGCGGAGTCGCGGGTCCTGCAATTCGCCTCGGCCAGCTTCGACGCCTCGGTGATGGAGCTGCTGATGGCGTTCCCGGCTGGCGCCGCCCTGGTGGTGCCGGCGCCGGGCCCGCTGGTCGGCAACCGCCTGGCCGATGTGCTGACCCGGCACGCGGTCAGCCACGCCCTGATCCCGCCGGTGGCGCTGGCCAGCCTGCCGGCCGGCCGCTACGAAGCGTTCCGCACCCTGCTGGTCGGCGGCGACGCCTGCCCGCCGGACCTGGTCGGCCGCTGGTCGAAGGGCCGGCGCATGATCAACGCCTATGGCCCGACCGAGACCACGATCGTGGCGACGCTGAGCGCCCCCCTGTCCGGCCAGGCCGCCCCGCCGATCGGCCGGCCGATCCGCAACACCCAGGCCTATGTCCTGGACACCGGCCTGCAGCCGGCCCCGATCGGCGTGCCGGGCGAGCTGTATGTCGCCGGCGCCGGCGTCGCCCGCGGCTATTTGGACCGGCCGGACCTGACCGCCGAACGCTTCGTCGCCGATCCCTTCGGCGCGCCCGGCGGCCGGATGTACCGCACCGGCGACCTGGCCCGCTGGCGGCGGGACGGCACGCTGGACTTCCTCGGCCGGGCCGATCACCAGGTCAAGCTGCGCGGCTTCCGCATCGAACTCGGCGAGATCGAGGCGGCGCTGGTCCGCTCCGGCGCCATCGCCCAGGCCGCGGTGATCGCCCGCGAGGACCAGCCCGGCGACAAATACCTGGCCGCCTATGTCGTGCTGGAGCCCGGGGCGACGCTGGACCCGGCGACGCTGCGGCACGAGCTGACCCGGAACCTGCCCGACCACATGGTGCCGGCGACCTTCACCGCGCTGGACGCCCTGCCGCTGACCCCCAGCGGCAAGCTCGACCGCAAGGCGCTGCCGGTGCCGGAACGGCAATCCGCCGCCGGCTATGTCGCGCCGCGCACGTCGACCGAGGCGTCCCTGGCCGCGATCTGGGCCGAGACCTTCGGGCTGGAGCGCGTCGGCATCGACGACAATTTCTTCGAGCTCGGCGGCCATTCCATGCTGGTGGCGCAGCTGATCGCCCGGGTGAAGGCGACCTTCACGGTCGAGCTGCCGCTGGCGGTGGTGTTCGAGGTCTCGACCATCGCCGGGCTGGCGGAGAAGATCGACCAGGCCCGCGGCGAAGGCCTGTCGCTGGCCGCCCTGGATCTGGCCGGCGACGCCCGGCTGGCCGACCACATCCAGGCGCCCGCGACGCTGCCACCGGTCGAGGCCGAGCAGGTGTTCCTGACCGGCGCCACCGGTTTCGTCGGCAGCCAGCTGCTGGGCACGCTGCTGCGCGACACCGATGCCCGCATCGTCTGCCTGGTGCGGGCGATGAGCCCGAGCGCGGCCAAGACCCGGCTGCGGCGGACCCTGGCCGCTCGCCGCCTGTCCGAGCTGTGGGACGACAGCCGGATCGAGATCCTGATGGGCGATCTGAGTGCGCCGGATCTCGGCCTCGACCCGGACGGCGTCTCGATCGTCCGCGACGAATGCGACGCGATCTACCATTGCGGCGCGGTGGTCGACTTCCTGCAGCCCTACTCCACCCTGAAGGCGGCCAATGTCGAGGCGCTGCGCCGGCTGATCGACTGGACCGCCGGCGGCCTGCCGAAGAGCCTGCACTATGTCTCGACCCTGTCGGTGATCGACCCGTCCAGCGGCCCCGATCTGGTGACCGAGGCATCGGCCCTGTCGAGCTGGCAGGGGCTGATCGGCGGCTACAGCCAGAGCAAATGGGCCGGCGACACGCTGGCGCGGCAAGCGCAGGCGCGCGGGCTGCCGGTGTCGGTGTACCGGCTGGGCGCGATCACCGGCGACCGCAGCCATGCGATCTGCAACGACGCCGACATGATCTGGCGGGTGGTGCGGGCCTCGGCCCGGCTGGGCGCCATCCCCGACATCCACCTGGCGATGACCCCGGCCGACGACATCGCCGGCGCCATGCTGCGGCTGTCGCGCAGCGACCAGCCCTGGGGCGGCGTCTATCACCTGGTCAGCCAGGGCGCCGTGCATCTGCGCGACATGACCCCGATCTTCGAGCGCATGGGGCTGGCGCTGGAGCCGATGGCCCTGCTGCCGTGGCTGGAGCGGGCCCGGCTGAGCCTGCTGGACAGCCATGACCATGACCTCGCCACCGTGGTCTCGATCCTCGGCCAGTTCGACCCGTCGGTGGTGCCGCCGCCCTTGTCCTGCGACGCCACCCATTCCCGCATGGACGAGATCGGCGGCGCCATCCCGCCAGTCGGGCCCGATCTGATCGAGCGCTACCTGCGCAACCTGAAGATTCAGGAGACGACCGAGGCGGCGGAGTCCTGGATGCCGCCCAAGACCGCGGTCGCCGCGGAGTGACGGCCCCTGCAGCACGCCCGGGCGGCGGCGGTCGCGCCGCCTGCCGGAAGGATCGAGCATGGCCCGCTTCCTGATCGCCGCCACCCCCGTCCCCGGCCATGTCTCGCCACTGGCCGCCATCGCGCAGCATCTGGCCGGCCGCGGTCATGAGGTGGTGATCCACACCGGCAGCATCTTCCGCGACAAGGCGGAGGCGACGGGCGCGCGCTTCGTGCCCTTCCGTGCCGCCATCGACCACGATTACCGCCGGCTGGACGAGCTGGCGCCGGAGCGGCACGAGATCCCGTTCGGACCGGCCCTGCTGCGCTACACCATGAAGCGCTTCCATGGCGACATCATGGGTGAGCAGGCCGCCGGGCTGCGCGACATCCTGCGCGACTTTCCGGCCGATGCGCTGATCGTCGACACCATGTTCTGCGGCATGCTGCCGATCCTGCTGGACCGCCGCCAGCCGCGGCCACCGCTGGTCGCGATCGGCGTCACCGCGCTGGGCCTGACCAGCGTCGACACCGCCTTCTTCACCTCGGGCCTGCCGCCTTCCTCCACCCCGGAAGGGCGGGCGCGCAACATCGCCATGCACAGGAACATGCAGGCGCTGCACGCCGGCATGCAGCAGGATTTCAACGACATCCTGGCCGGCCTCGGCTGCCGCAAGCTGCCGGAGTTCCTGTTCGATGCCCTGGGGACGCTGCCCGACCTCTACCTGCAGCTCACCGCCGAATCCTTCGAATATCCGCGCAGCGACCTGCCGGAGACCATCCGCTTCGTCGGCCCGCTGCTGGCGCCGCCGACCCAAAGCTTCACCCCGCCGGACTGGTGGGGCGAGCTGGACGGCGGCCGGCCGGTCGTGCTGGTGACTCAGGGGACTCTGGCGAACGAGGATTTCGGCCAGCTGATCGGCCCGACCCTGACCGGGCTGGCCGGGGAAGACGCCCTGGTGATCGCCACCACCGGCGGCCCGCCGGTCGAAGCGATCCCGGTCACCTTGCCGGAGAATGCGCGCGCGGCGGCGTTTGTGCCGTATGAGCGGCTGTTGCCGAAGGTCGATGTGCTGGTCACCAATGGCGGCTATGGGTCGGTCAACTTCGCTCTCAGCCTCGGCGTCCCGATGGTGGTCGCCGGCGACACCGAGGAGAAGCCGGAGATTGCGACCCGGGTCGCCTGGAGCGGCGCGGGCATCAATCTCGGCACCGGCCATCCGCGGCCGGAGCAGCTGCGCGATGCGGTGCGCGCCGTGCTGGCCGACCCGCGCTATCGTCGCCGGGCGCGGGCGCTGCAGGCCGATTTCGCTCGCTACGACGCCCGCCGGCAGATTGCCGAGATCGTCGAAGGTTTCGCCGCCGGCCGGCGCGACGCCGCCCTGGCCGCAGCACCGCAGGCCCAACGCGTACCCGTTTGAGCAAGAGACATGGTCATGATCCGTTTCCGTCGTCCCCGCTGGCTCGGCCTGCTGCTGCTGGCCGGGGTGGCTGCCGTGTCGGTGGTCGCCGGCGGCTGGCGCATCCTGGCGTCCGACCGTGCCGACAGCGTCGGCCCCGCAACCCCCGCCCCGGCCACCTCGGTCGCCCAGGCGGAGATGCATGAGGTGGTCGAGGCGCTGTCCGTGACCGGCACCCTGGCGGCACGCGAGGAGGTGCTGGTCGGGGCCGAGGTCGACGGGCTGCGCATCATGGAGATCGACGCCGATGTCGGCGACCGGGTCAGCTCCGGCCAGGTGCTGGCCCGGCTGGACCACGCCCAGCTCGATGCCCAGCTGGCGCAGAGCGAGGCCAACATCGCCAAGGCCGAGGCCGCGATGCAGCAGGCCCAGGCCTCGATCGACGAGGCGCAGGCCACCGCCGCCCAGTCCCAGTCGTCGCTGGAGCGGGCGCAGACGCTGCGCGCGTCCGGCAACACTTCGGTCGAGCAGCTGCAGGCGCGAGAGACCGACGCCAAGGTCACCGTCGCCCGCATCGTCGCGGCGCAGCAGACCGCCCTGTCCGCCGCGGCCGACAAGAGCCTGGCCGAAGCCCAGCGGGACGAGATCGCGCTGCGCATCGCCCGGGCCGAGATCAAGGCGCCCGTCGCCGGCGTGCTGTCGGAGCGGCAGGCCCGCATCGGCGCCGTGGTCGGCCTGTCCAGCCCGCCTCTGTTCCGGCTGATCCGCGACGGCGAGGTCGAGTTCCTGGCCGAGGTCACGGAATCCGGCATGCCGCGGGTGAAGATCGGCCAGGCGGCGGAGCTGCAGCTGACCGGCATGGCCCAGCCGATCCGCGGCATGGTGCGGCTGGTCGACCCGACGGTCGACGCCACCAGCCGCCTGGGCCGCGTCGCCGTCACCCTGCCGGCCGAAGCCGGGCTGCGGCCCGGCGTCTTCGCCCAGGGGTCGATCGAGATCGGCCGAAGGCGGGCCCTGACCGTGCCGCTGTCGGCCGTGTTCTTCAGCACCGACGGCGCCTATGTCCAATCCGTCAGCCAGAATGTGGTGAACCGGCGGCCGGTCGAGATCGGCTTCGTCGGCGACGGGAGGGTCGAGATCCGCCACGGCCTGGCCGAGGGCGAAACGGTGGTGTTGCGCGCCGGCAGCTTCCTGCGCCAGGGCGACCACATCGCCCCGGTGCAGCCGCCGGTCGCCTCCGCCGCCAAGGCTGGCTGACATGGCGCTCAACATCTCCGCGTGGTCGATCCGCAAGCCGATCCCGCCGCTGGTCCTGTTCGCCGTCCTGATCGTCCTCGGCTTCGTCAGCTTCCGGTCGCTACCGGTGACGCAGTTGCCGAACATCGACGTGCCCGTGGTGACCGTCACCATCGCCCAGGCCGGCGCAGCGCCGAGCGAGCTGGAGACCCAGGTGGCCCGGCTGGTCGAGGACGCGGTCGCCGGGCTGACGGGGGTCAAGCACGTCACCTCCGCCCTGTCCGACGGCGTGTCGGTCACCATGGTCGAGTTCGTGCTGGAGACGCCGACCGACCGGGCCGTCAACGACGTCCGCGACGCCATCGCCAAGATCCGGTCCTCGCTGCCGCAGAGCATCGAGGAGCCGGTGATCCAGCGCATCGACGTCGCCGGCCTGCCGATCCTGACCTATGCCGCGGCGATCCCGTCGATGAGCGTCGAGCAGCTGTCCTGGTTCGTCGACGACACGGTGGTGCGGGCGATGCAGGGCGTGCCGGGCATTGCCCAGGTCAAGCGCATCGGCGGCGTCGACCGCGAGATCCGGGTGGCGCTGAAGCCCGACCGGCTGGCGGCGCTGGGCATCACCGCGTCGGAGGTCAACGACCAGTTGCGCGCCAGCAACATCGACCTGGCCGGCGGCCGCGGCACGGTCGGGGTACAGGAGCAGTCGATCCGCACCCTGGCGGGCGCCGCCACGGTGGCCGACCTGGCGCAGCGGCGGATCAGCCTGTCCGGCGGCCGCCAGGCGCTGCTGCAGGACCTGGCCACCGTCACCGATGGCGGTGCGGAGCCGCGCACCTTCGCCCGGGTCGACGGCAAGCCGGTGGTCGCCTTCAGCCTGTACCGGTCGAAGGGCTTTTCCGATGTCACCGTCGCCGATGCCGCCGCCGTGCGGCTGAAGGCGCTGACCGAGGAGAACCCGGAGCTGTCGATCACCGAGATCGACAACCTGGTCCGCTACACCCGCGCCGATTACAGCATGACGATGGAGACGCTGCTCGAGGGCGCGATCCTGGCGATCATCGTCGTGTTCCTGTTCCTGCGCGACTTCCGGGCGACGATCATCTCGGCCTTCGCCATCCCGCTGTCGGTGCTGCCAACCTTCGCGGTGATGGAGGCGCTGGGCTTTTCGCTGAACTCGATCAGCCTGCTGGCGATCACGCTGGCGACCGGCGTCCTGGTCGACGATGCCATCGTCGAGATCGAGAACATCGTCCGCCACATGCGCATGGGCAAGTCGCCCTACCGCGCCGCGATCCAGGCAGCGGACGAGATCGGGCTGGCGGTGGTCGCCACCACCATGACCATCGTCGCGGTGTTCCTGCCGGTCAGCTTCATGGGCGGCATCGCCGGCCAGTATTTCAAGCAGTTCGGCATCACCGTGGCCGTCGCCGTCACCTTCTCGCTGCTGGTGGCCCGGCTGGTCACGCCGCTGATGGCGGCCTATCTGATGCGCGACAAGGCCCATGCGGATCCCAGCGACGGCCTGGCGATGCGCTTCTACCTGCGCCTGCTGGACTGGTCGATCCACCATCGCGGCCGGACCATCGCGCTGGGCCTGGCCATCTTCGTCGCCTCGGTCGCGCTGGCCAGTCTGTTCCCGACCGGCCTGCTGCCGAACAACGACATCTCGCGCTCGTCCCTGTCGATCGAGCTGCCGCCGGGATCGACGCTGGAGGACACCCAGGCCGTGGCGGACCGCTTGGCCACGCTGCTGCGGCAGCAGCCGGAGGTCAGCAGCGTCTATGCCGTGGTCGGCGGCGCCGGCCTGAACCCGCTCGACATCGCCAACAGCGAGGTCCGGCAAGCGACGCTGGTCGCGACCCTGGTGCCGCGGTCGGAACGCAGCCTGGACCAGAAGGCATGGGAGAGTCGGATGCGGGCGCTGGTCGCGGCCGAGCCCGATCTGCGCTTCAGCTTCAGCGCCGGCGGCGCCCGCGAATTCACCCTGCTGCTGTCCGGCAATGATTCGACGGTGCTGGAGCATGCGGCGGTGGAGATCGAGCGCGAGATCCGCGACCGGGTGCCGGTGCTGGCCAATGCCGTGTCGACCGCGGCGATCGACCGGCCGGAGATCCGGATCATCCCGCGCCTGGCCGAGGCCGCGGCGCTGGGCGTCTCGGTGGCGCAGATCGCCGAGACGGTTCGGATCGCGACACTGGGCGACGTCTCCGCCAACCTCGCCAAATTCTCGTCCGGCGACCGGCAGGTGCCGATCCGGGTGCAGATCGCCGAGACGGCGCGCGGCAAGCTGGCCACCTTCGAGACGCTGCGGGTGCCGACCGCCACCGGCGCCAAGGTGCCGCTGACCTCGGTCGCCACCATCGGTTTCGGCGAGGGCGCCACCACCATCGACCGCTACGATCGCCAGCGCCGCATTTCCATCGAAGGCGACCTGATCGGCAAGACGCCACTGGGCGAGGCGATGGCCCAGGTGCTGGCGCTGCCATCGGTGCGCAACCTGCCGCCGGGCATCAGCATCCGGCCGTTCGGCGATGCCGAGATCATGCAGGAGGTGTTCTCCGGCTTCTCCCTGGCGATGGCCGCCGGCGTGCTGATGGTCTTCGCCGTGCTGGTGCTGCTGTTCGCCGACATCGCCCAGCCCGTCACCATCCTGGTGTCACTGCCGCTGTCGATCGGCGGCGCCTTCCTGGCGTTGCTGGTGACCGGCTATCCCATCAGCCTGCCGGTCGTGATCGGCATCCTGATGCTGCTGGGCATCGTCACCAAGAACGCCATCCTGCTGGTCGATTTCGCGATCGAGGCGATGGCGCAGGGTGCGACGCGCACCGAGGCGCTGTTCGAGGCCGGCCGCAAGCGGGCCAGGCCGGTGGTGATGACCACGGTGGCGATGATCGCCGGCATGGTGCCGTCGGCCATCGGCATGGGCGAAGGCGGCGCCTTCCGCTCACCCATGGCGTCGGTGGTGATCGGCGGCCTGATCACCTCGACCGTGCTCAGCCTGGTGTTCGTGCCGGCGGTATTCACCGTGATGGACGACCTGCACGGCGTCCTGGGCCGCGTGTTCGGCCGCTTCGTCGGCGCCCGCGACGAGCCGGCGCCGCCTGTCCCGGGGGAATAGCCCCCGAGACAGACGGCCCCTGGCTCAGTCCGCCGTGCCGTAGCCGACGATGCCCTTGATCTCCAGGAAGTCGTGGATGGCCCAATCGGCATATTCCCGGCCGTTGCCCGACTGCTTGTAGCCGCCGAACGGGGCGTGGGTGTCCCAGTCGGGATAGTTCAGGTTGATCGTGCCGGCCCGCAGCCGGGCCGCGACCCGGCGGGCATGGGCGATGTCCTGCGACTGGATGTAGGCGGCCAGGCCGTAGACCGTGTCGTTGGCGTTGCGGATGGCCTCGTCCTCATCCTCATAGGGCAGGATCGACAGCACCGGCCCGAAGATCTCCTCGGTCGAGATGGTCATGCCGTGCCGGACATGGCCGAACACGGTCGGCCGGACGTAATAGCCGCGGTTCAGCCCCTCGGGCCGGCCGGGGCCGCCGGTGACCAGGGTGGCGCCCTCGCTGATGCCGGCTTCGATCAGGCGCTGGATCTTGTCGTACTGCACCTGGCTGACCACCGGGCCCAGCACGGTGTCGTCGGACCGGGGGTCGCCGACCTTGTGCGTCTCCGCCGCCGCCTTGGCGATGGCCAGCGCCTCGTCATGCCGCGCGGCCGGGACGAACATCCGGGTCGGCGCGTCGCAGGACTGGCCGCTGTTGGCGAAGCAGGCGCCGACGCCCTGCGTCACCGCGCTTTCGAAATCGGCGTCGGACAGGATGATGTTGGGGGATTTGCCGCCGAGTTCCTGGGCAACGCGCTTGACCGTGTCGGCCGCGGCCTTGGCGACGATGATGCCGGCCCGGGTCGAGCCGGTGAACGACACCATGTCGACTTCCGGATGCGAGGCGATCACCTGGCCGACATCCGGCCCGTTGCCGTTGACCAGGTTGAACACGCCCTTCGGCACCCCTGCCGTCACCATGATCTCGGCGAAGATGATGCCGCTGACCGGCGCGATCTCGCTGGGCTTCAGCACCATGGTGCAGCCCGCGGCCAGCGCCGGCGCCACCTTGCAGACGATCTGGTTCAGCGGCCAGTTCCACGGCGTGATCAGGCCGACGACGCCAATCGCCTCCTTCACCACGCGGGTGCTGCCGCGCTGCTCCTCGAACTCGTATTCCTCGAGCGCCTTGATCGTCGCTTCCAGATGCACCCGCCCCGCCCAGACCTGGGCCGACCGGGCGAAGCTGAGCGGCGCGCCCATCTCCTGCGACACCGCCTGGGCGATGTCCTCGGCGCGCGCGTTGTAGGCGTCCAGCACTCGGCGCAGCAGCGCCAGCCGGTCCGCCTTGCTGGTCTGGGAGAAGGCGGGGAAGGCCGCGCGGGCGGCGGCGACGGCCTTGTCGACATCGGCGGCCGACCCGGCGGAGATGGCGGTGAACGCCTCCTCCGTCGCCGGATTGATCACGTCGATCCTGGCCGGCACGACCGGATCCACCCAGGCGCCGTCGATGTAGAACTGGAGATCATGGGTCATGCTGGTCATCGCCCTTGAATATCTTCGATGCGAATTGATGCGCACAATGATGCCAGGGGACGGCCTGACAGGCCGCCCCAGGTTGGCTAGAGACTGCGCCAAAGCGGGCTGACGCCGCCAGCCCAACC
Source organism: Inquilinus sp. (assembly GCF_057815775.1). NCBI lineage: Bacteria > Pseudomonadati > Pseudomonadota > Alphaproteobacteria > Rhodospirillales > Rhodospirillaceae > Inquilinus > Inquilinus sp. The sequence goes on along the minus strand of NZ_JBYRFX010000053.1, from coordinate 1,405 downwards.
TGTCCAGGTCGGACGATTTCGCGCGGGAGACTCGACAGGAGGCCCGGCCGGCACAACGTCATCGGGGGAAACAGGAAGAGGCCCCGGATGCGAGACCGTGCGATCCGTCTGACCCGCGCCTGCCGAACCGCCGCTTTGGGCGCGATGCTGCTGCTGGGGCTGTTCGCCCAGCAGCGCGCCGCGGCCTGGTTTCCGGAAGGGCACATGGTCACCGGCGACCTCGCCTTCGACTTCCTGGAGCGCCAGGACCCGCAGGCGATCGCCACCATCGTGCAGTTGATGCAGGCGCACCCGGACCGGGCCGGCTTCGACAGCCAGCTCGGCACCCTGGCCGGCCGCGCCCGGGACCGCCGGCTGTTCGAGCTGATGGCGGTGTGGCCCGACGTGGTGCGGCGCGGGCCGTATGACCATGATAGCTGGCACTACAGCCAGAAGGTCGTGTCGATCGTGCAGATCCTGCTGCCCTTCTCCTTCGGCAACGCGCAATCCGCCTTCCACCACAACCTGGCGATCGCGCGCGACCCGCAGGCCGCGGCCTCGGACCGGGCGATCGCGCTGTGCTGGTTGATCCACATCGTCGGCGACATGCACCAACCGCTGCATGCGGCGCTGTGGATGTCGGGACGCTTCCCGCTGACCGATGCCGGCGGCAACTGGGCCTGGGTGCGCAAGACCGCGGATGCGGCGCCGGAACGGCTGCACCGGATCTGGGATGCCGCCGGCCGTCCGGACGGGCTCAACCGCGCCAGCCCGGATGACCTCGCGGCCGAGCTAGAGCGGGACTATCCGGCGGAGGCGCAGCCGCTACTGCCGGACCCGGACACGGCCTTCACCCGCTGGGTGGCGCACAGCCGGGTGCTGGCCTATGAGATCGTCTACCAGCGCGGGGGCCTGGATGCGGGCGCCTCGCAAGCCAGCGCCACGGTGCTGCCGGACGGCTATCTCGACCAGGTCCAGGCCGTGAGCCGCGGCCAGCTCGCCGCCGCCGGCAACCGGATCGGCGCGCTGCTGTCCGGGCTGCGCTGACGGCGGCGAGCCCGCGGGCTAGGATCCGGGATGACCATCTTCTTCACCAGCGACACCCATTTCGGCGATCCGCGCGTGCTGCGAATCGACCGGCGGCCCTTCGCCAGCATTCCGGAGCATGATGCGGCGCTGGTCTCCCGCTGGAACGAGACGGTGGGGCCGGAAGACGAGGTCTGGCATATCGGCGACTTCGCGCTGGGCCCGAAGGCCGAGGCGATTGCGGCGCTGCTGGAGCGGCTGCACGGCCGCAAGCACCTGATCAGCGGCAACAATGACGGGCCGGACACGCTGGCGGCGCCCGGCTGGGCCTCGGTGCAGGCCTATGCGGAGCTGCGACTCGACGGGCGGCACCTGATCCTGTGCCACTACCCGTTCCGCA
>NZ_JBYRFX010000052.1:0-6507 GCF_057815775.1 Inquilinus sp. | reverse complement strand
GACGAGGGAGATCGCCTCGGCCTATCCCACCGCGGGGGGCCTTTATCACGGGGGATCGATCCTGGGCGGGCGCGGCGCGGGCTGGGTCACGGCCTGGCTCAACCTGCTCGGCTCGATCACGGTGCTCGGCGCGATCAATGTCGGCACCTTCTATTTCGTCCAGGGTGCCTTCGGCACGCAGCTGGGCATGGGCACCGATTTCACCACCCAGATCATCTTCATGGTGGTGCTGACCGGCAGTCAGGCGCTCCTGAACCACCTCGGCATTCGCATCACCACGCTGCTGACCGACCTCAGCGGCTACCTGATCTTCCTGGTGGCCATTGCCCTCACGATCCTGCTGCTGGCCTACGCCCCGGCGATCGACATCTCGCGGCTGTGGACCTTCACCAACTACAGCGGTCTGCCGGCGGACAACGCGGTCTGGCCGCAGCACAGCAGCCTGCTGATGGTGTTCCTGCTCGGCCTGCTGCTGCCGATCTATACCATCACCGGCTTCGACGCCTCGGCCCACACCTCTGAGGAGACGGTGCGTGCGGCCTACAACGTGCCGCGCTCGATGGTCCGCTCGGTCCTGCTCTCGGCCCTGTTCGGATACGCCATGCTGGTTGCCTTCGTGTTGGCCATCCCGAACATGAACGACGCGGCGGCCCAGGGCTGGAACGTGTTTTTCTGGACCATGGATTCGGTGATGCCGACCGGTCTCAAGATGGCGCTCTATATCGGCATCGCCATCAGCCAGTTTCTCTGCGGCCTCGCCACCGTCACCTCGGTGTCGCGGATGATTTTCGCTTTCGCCCGCGATGGCGGCCTGCCGGCGTCCTCGATCCTGCGGAAGGTCAGCCCGCGCTTCCGCACGCCGGTTGCGGCGATCTGGACCGGCGCCATCCTGGCCGTGGTGTTCACCGCCTATACCCCCGTCTACACGACGGTGGTGTCGGTCACCGTGATCTTCCTGTTCATCTCCTACGGCGTGCCGATCGCCCTCGGCGCCATCGCCTACGGCCGGACCTGGACCAAGATGGGGCCGTGGTCTTTGGGCGGCGCCTACCGGCTGGTGGCGCTGCTGTGCGTGCTGTCGGTGATCCTGATCTTCTTCATCGGCGTGCAGCCGCCGAACGACAAGGCGCTGTGGATCACCATCGGCTTCCTGGTCCTGACCGCGATCGTCTGGTTCGGCCTGGAACGCCGGCGCTTCAAGGGCCCGCCGATCGGCGACGCGATCAACCGCCGCCAGGCCGAGATCGCCGCCGCCGAGCAGGCGGTGGGCCAGGCCAGCCAGGCCTGACGGCCCGTGACCTTCGGAAGGGGCACTCTTCGGAGCGCCCTTTTTCTTGCCGCCGGGTTTGGGCCGATCTACACCTTATAAGTCATACAATACGGCCGCCCGCGCAGGCGGCGGCAGGATCAGAGGAAACGCAGGATGAAGGTCGTCATCACCGGTGGTCTCGGTTTCGTCGGGCTGAACTTGGCGCGCGCGCTGCTCAAGCGCGGCACGCTGACCGGCATCTCTGGCGGGCCGGAGCCGATCGACGCCATCACCCTGTTCGACATGGCGGCGCCGGACGACCGGCAGGACGGGCTGGACGACCGGGTGTCGATCGTCACCGGCGACATTTCCGACCGCGCCACCGTGACCGGCCTGGTCGACCGCGACGACATCTCGGTGTTCCATCTCGCCTCCATCCTGTCCGGCGGCGGCGAGAAGGATTTCGACCTGGCGCTGCGGGTCAATCTCGATGGCGGGCTGAACGTGTTCGAGGCGCTGCGGGCGCGTGCGGGCGGGGACCAGCGCCTGGTCGCCGCCAGTTCGATCGCCGTGTTCGGCGGGTCGGTGATGCCGAAGGAGGTGACCGACGCGACCAAGCAGACCAGCCAGACCACCTACGGTGTCACCAAGACGATCACCGAGCTGCTGATCAACGACTACAGCCGCAAGGGCTTCTTCGACGGCCGTGCGGCCCGGCTGCCGACCATCTTCGTCCGCCCCGGCAAGGCCAATTCCGCCGCCTCCAGCTTCTGCTCCGGCGTGTTCCGCGAGCCGCTGAACGGCGTGGAATGCGTGCTGCCGGTGACCCGGGCGCAGCTGCCGATGCTGGGCTACCGCAACTGCGTCGCCAGCTTCATCGGCCTGCATGAGGCGCCGGCATCGGCCCTGGGCGACGACCGCGCCGTCAACCTGCCCAGCCGCGCCTATACGGTCGAGGACATGGTGGCCTCGGTGAAGCGGGTGGCCGAGAAGTACCAGATCAAGTTGGGCCCGATCACCACCAAGCCGGACCCGGTGATCCAGGCGATCGTCGACGGCTGGGCCACCGACGCCAGCTGGGACCGCGCCAAGGCGCTGGGCCTGCCGATCGACGAGAGCATCGACCGCGTGGTCGAGGATTACATCGAGGACTTTTTGCGCCGCTGAGTGCGGGCGCGCTTACTCAACCCGAGCGGTGAGGGCGGCCGGGCCGTCCTTAACCGTCATCACGAGCCCCGCAGGGGCGTGGCGATCCAGAGATCGAGCCGCTGGATCGCCGCGTCGCCTCGCGATGACGGTTCTAGATGTTCGATGCCGGGGCGGCACAGGTCTTTAGTCCGATCCCCCCGTATTTGTATGACCAAATAGCCGAAACCGTTTGACCGCTCCGGACCATCCGTTACCCTTCCCTCAACGATCCGGTGGCCGCGATGCCGCCGGCACAGGACGGGGAGGGGAGATGGCGTCGGTTTCGATCCGCGGTGTCACCAAGAGTTTCGGTACCGTTCCCATCATCCACGGCGTCGATATCGAGATCGGCGATCATGAATTCGTGGCGTTGGTCGGCCCGTCCGGCTGCGGCAAGTCCACCCTCTTGCGCATGATCGCGGGGCTGGAGCGGATCACCGGCGGCGAGATCGCCATCTCCGGCCGCCGCATCAACGACGTGGCGCCGAAGGAACGGGACATCGCCATGGTGTTCCAGAACTATGCGCTGTATCCGCACATGACGGTGCGGGACAACATGGCCTTCGCCCTGATGCTGGCCAAGACCGACAAGGCCGAGATCGACCGGCTGGTCGGCGACGCCGCCGGCATCCTCGGCCTGACCGCGCTGCTCGACCGCTATCCGCGCCAGCTGTCCGGCGGCCAGCGCCAGCGGGTGGCGATGGGCCGGGCGATCGTGCGCGACCCGCAGGTCTTCCTGTTCGACGAGCCGCTGTCCAACCTCGACGCCAAGCTGCGGGTGCAGATGCGCACCGAGATCAAGCTGCTGCATCAGCGGCTGCAGACCACCTCGATCTACGTCACCCACGACCAGGTCGAGGCGATGACCATGGCCGACCAGATCGTGGTGATGCGCGACGGACGGGTGGAGCAGGCGGGCGCGCCGCTCGGTCTCTACGATCATCCGGCCAATGTCTTCGTCGCCGGCTTCATCGGCTCGCCCGCCATGAACTTCATCGACGGCACGGTCGGCGACGGCGGGGTGACGACGGCGGGCGGCATCGTGTTGCCGCTGCCGCTCCAGGTCCGGGCGCAGCACGGCCAGCGGGTGCGCTACGGCGTGCGGCCGTCGCATCTGCGTGTGGCGGCGGATGGCACCGGCCTGCCGACCGAGGTCGAGGTGGTCGAGCCGACCGGCGACGACACCTTCGTCTATGGCCGCATGGCGGGGCAGGAGATCTGCGCCCTGTTCAACGAGCGCCAGTCCTTCGGGCCGGGCGACACCATCCGGCTGCTGCCTGATGCGGCGCGGATCCATCTGTTCGACGCCGAGACCGAACGCCGCCTGTAGCGGCTCGCATTTCCAAGCACAGTATTTCCAATCAAGATCAAGACGGGAGAGGAAACATGGCTGATTTCACGCGACGCGATGTTCTCAAGACCGGGGCGGGCCTGGCGGCGGCCGGCGCGATCGGCACGGCCCTCCCTGGCGGCCTGATCCATCCGGCCCAGGCGCAGGACCTGTCCTACACGCCGGAGCAGGGGGCGTCGCTGCGGGTGCTGCGCTGGGCCAAGTTCGTCCAGGGCGACGAAAACCAGTGGCTGGCCAACACCAAGGCCTTCACCGACAAATACGGCGTGGCCGTCCGGGTCGACAGCGAGGGTTGGGAGGACATCCGGCCGAAGGCGGCGGTGGCGGCCAATGTCGGCAGCGGCCCCGACATCGTGCTGGTCTGGTTCGACGACGCCCAGCTGTATCCGGACAAGCTGCTCGACGTCACCGAGCTGGCCAATTATCTCGGCAACAAGTACGGCGGCTGGTACGATGGCCTGCAGGGCTATGCCCAGCGCGACGGCAAGTTCATCGGCCTGCCGCTGGCGGCGATCGGCAACGCCATCTGCTATCGCGAAAGCTGGGTGAAGGAAGCCGGTTTTTCGGAGTTCCCCAAGGACACCGACGGCTTCCTGGCGCTGTGCCGCAAGCTGAAGGAGAACGGCCATCCGCCAGGCTTCACCCTCGGCAACGCCGTCGGCGACGGCAACAATTTCGGCCATTGGATCATGTGGAGCCATGGCGGCCAGATGGTCGACGAGAAGGGCAACGTCGTCATCAACAGCCCGGAGACGATCGCCGGGCTGAAATATGCGGCCGAGCTGTACAAGACCTTCATCCCCGGCACCGAGGCCTGGCTCGACAGCAACAACAACCGGGCCTTCCTGGCGGGCGAGGTCAGCATGACCGCCAATGGCGTGTCGCTGTACTACGCCGCCAAGAACGACCCGGCCCTGCAGGACATGGCCAAGGACATCAAATGCGTCCAATTGCCGATCGGCCCGGTCGGCAAGTCGGTGGAGCTGTGCCAGACCACCTCGGCCATCGTGTTCAACTACACGAAGTATCCGAATGCGGCGAAGGAGTACCTGCGCTTCATGTGGGAGAAGGAGCAGTTCTTCCCCTGGATGGAGGCGTCGAGCGGCTATTGCTGCCAGCCGCTGAAGGGCTATGCCGACCACCCGGTGTGGAAGGAAGACCCGAACAACGCGGCCTATGCCGGTGCGTCCGAACGGCTGCGCCCGAACGGCTATGCCGGGCCGCTGGGCTATGCCTCGGCCGCGGCGATGGCGGACTACATCGTCGTCAACATGGTGGCGGAGGCAGCGACCGGCCAGCGCACGCCGGAAGACGCCGCCGCGCGGGCCCAGAAGCGGGCGGAACGCTACTACCGGGTGGGAGGCGGCCGGCCGGGGAGGGCGGATGATGTTCGGCTGTCGGATCCTGCTGGTAATGCTGTTCGCCGGCCTGGCCTCGCCGGGCTGGAGCGCCGATCTCACGCGCGATCAGGTGATCGCGATCCTGTCCCGCGCCTCCCCGGCCGCGCCGGCCGATTTCTCCGGCCGGTCGCTGGAGAAGGTTGATCTCAGCCATCTCGACCTGTCCGGTGCCAACTTCGCCGGTGCCGACCTGTTCGCGGCCAAGCTGGAGGACAGCAACCTGACCGGGGCGGACCTGAGCGGTGCCAATCTCGGCCTCGCCTGGGTGATCCGGGCGAACTTCACCGGGACGGACCTGTCCGGCGCGAATGTGATGGGGCTGGTCGTCGCCTCGGGCCTGCAGACCTCCCCGGCCGAGGCCCCGATCTTCCTTCGGACGAAATTCGCCAAGGCGCGGGTGATCTCGCGCTTCGGCGTCTTCGACCTGCGCGGGGCCGATTTCACCGACGCCAGGCTCGGAGTCGACATGCGCAACCAGTCGATGGGGATCCTGCGGGCCGACTTCTCGGGTGCCAGGCTGGACGGCGCCGACTTCAGCCGGGCCGATCTCGGCCGCGCCTGGTTCCGCTTCGCCAAGCTGCAGGGGGCCCGCTTCAACGGCGCCAGCCTGCTACATGTCGACTTCTCCGGCGCTGATCTCACCGGTGCGGATCTCACCGGCGCCGACGCGACCGGGGCTGATTTCGGGGCGGCGGTCCTGACCGGTGCCATCGGGCTCGACACCGTCAAGGGACTGGATCCCGCAGTCCCGCGCCGGTAGCGCCCGGGATATGACGGTCAACTTCAGCGCGGCCTGAGGCCGCAAGCCGGGGCCGCCCGCAAAAGGCCCCGGCCGCTCGTGGAGGATAGATGTCGACGATCGCGCGGCGGGTCAGGCCTCCGGCCAAGCCCGCTTCCTGGATGGCGCGGATGATGGAAAGCCGGAACGCGCTGGGCTTCGCGTTCCTGCTGCCCGCCCTGGTGATCCTGCTGCTGTTCCTGACCTATCCGCTGGGCCTCGGCCTGTGGCTTGGCTTCACCGACACGCGGCTGGGCCGGCCCGGCGTGTGGATCGGGATCGAGAACTACGAATACCTCTGGGACGATTCGCTGTTCTGGCTCGCCGTGTTCAACACCGTGCTCTACACGGTCGTCGCCAGCGTGTTCAAATTCGCGCTCGGCCTGTGGCTGGCTCTGCTGCTGAACCGGAACCTGCCGTTCAAGGCCTTCCTGCGCGCCATCGTGCTGCTGCCTTGGGTGGTGCCGACGGTGCTGTCCGGCATCGCCTTCTGGTGGATCTTCGACGCCCAGTTCTCGGTGATCTCCTGGGCGCTGATCCG
>NZ_JBYRFX010000051.1:0-3709 GCF_057815775.1 Inquilinus sp. | reverse complement strand
CACCGACGACCGCATGACCCGGTTCTGGATCACGCTGCAGCAGGGCGTGAACTTCGTGCTGTCGAATTTCGAGATCATGCGCGGTGGCGAGATCTTCGTGCCGAAGATCCCGAGCATGACCATCGCCGACCTGGCCCGCACCCTGGCGCCCGGCGTGCCGCACCGCACCGTCGGCATCCGGCCGGGCGAGAAGCTGCACGAGGTGATGATCGCGGTCGACGACGCCCATGCCACGGTCGAGCTGGCCGACCGCTTCGTGATCGAGCCGCAATTCGGCGAATACACCCGCACCTCCTTCGCCAAGGACGGCAGCGGCACGCCGGTGGCCGACCGCTTCAGCTACGGCAGCGACAACAACACCGAATGGCTGGACGGCCCCGGCCTGCTGGAGATCCTGGACCGGCACGCGGCCTGACGGCCGTCCCTTCCTGCACGGATCGGAGGCAATCGCCGTGACCTTCCTGCCCTATGGCCGCCAGTATATCGACCAGGACGACATCGACGCCGTCGTCCGGGCGCTGCAGGCCGACTACCTGACCACCGGCCCGACGGTCGGCGAGTTCGAGCGTGCCTTTTGCGCCGCCACCGGCGCGCCTTATGCCGCCGCCTGCGCCAACGGCACCGCGGCGCTGCATCTGGCGGCGCTGGCGCTGGATCTCGGGCCCGGCGACGTCTGCATCGTCCCGGCGGTGACCTTCCTGGCCACCGCCAACTGCGCCCGCTTCGTCGGCGCCGAGGTGGTGTTCGCCGATGTCGACCCCGAGACCGGGCTGATGCGCCCGCAGGACCTGGAGGCGGCGATCGCCCGGATTCAGGGCGGCCCCGACCGGCTGCGGGCGGTGCTGCCGGTCCATCTCGCCGGCCAGGCCGTGGCGCTGGCGCCGATCGCCGAGATCGCCCGCAGCCACGGCGCTTTCGTGATCGAGGATGCCTGCCACGCGCTGGGCACCGAATACGATGCCGGCGAAGACTGGGTGCAGATCGGCACCTGCCGCCACTCCGACCTGGCCTGCTTCTCGTTCCATCCGGTCAAGACCATCGCACTGGGCGAAGGCGGCATGGTCACCGCATCCAAGCCGGAGCTGCAGCAGAAGCTGGCCCTGCTGCGCTCGCACGGCCTGACCCGCGACCCCGACGCCTTCGTCAACACCGAGATGGCGGTCGACCCGGCGCAATCAGGGGTGAACCCCTGGTACTACGAAATGCAGTCGATCGGCTTCAACTACCGGCTGACCGACATCCAGGCGGCGCTGGGCATCAGCCAGCTGCGCAAGCTGGACTGGTTCAAGACGCGGCGCCGGGCCCTGGCCGCCCGCTACGACGCGGTGCTGGCGCCGTTGGCCCCGGCGATCCGGCCGATCGGCAAGGCGCCGGGCTGCAATCCGGTGCTGCACCTCTACGAGGTGCTGGTCGATTTCGCCGCGATCGGCATCACCCGCGGCCAGCTGGTGCGGGCGCTGCAGGCCAAGGGCATCGGCACCCAGGTGCACTATATCCCGGTGAACCGGCAGCCCTATTACGAGGCGCTGTACGGCCGCCACCCCCTGCCCGGCGCCGAGGCGTTCTATGCGAGCTGCCTGTCGCTGCCGCTGTTCCCGGCCATGGCCGACGACGATGTCGAGCGGGTGGCCGACGCGCTGCGCGACGTGATCGGCTAAGGCTTTCCTAAAGGAAGCCGTGCAGCCACAGCGCGGCGACGAACAGCACGATGCCGAGGCCGAGGCGCCAAGCCGCCAGTTCGCCCAGGCGCAACTCGCCGCGGCCGGCCAGGATGGCGGCGAAGGGCAGGCGCGAGGTGTGGCGGGCGAAATCGTCCCAGGCGGCCCCGAGCCGCGCCGCACGCTTGCGGTCGATCGAGACCATGCCGTTCAGCGCCGTGACCAGGATCGCCCCGAACAGCAGCAGCCCGGCGAGGTCGCCATTGACCGCGAGATGCGCCGCCGCCCACAGGGCGAAGGCCCACAGCATCGGGTGGCGGGTGATGCGGGTGATGCCGGCGACCGGCAGCGCGCCCAACCGCTCCGCCCCCACCTGGGTCGGGTTTCCGGGCCCCAGGCTGTAGGCCAGCAGCACGAAGCCGAGGAACACCGGCACCGCGGCAACCCAGAATGGCGCCGGGCTCCACAACGGCTGATAGGGCGCGCCGCGATAGGCCAGGGCCAGCCAGACCAGGCCGGCGACGCTGAGCCCGGAGAACAGGCCGCTGTAGCCGCCCTCGCCCAGCCGCGCCACCAGCAGCGGCCGCAGCGGGCCGGCGACCGCGAGATGCAGCAGCACCCAGAACAGGGCCGCGAGGATCAGCGACAGCATCGGCACCGCCTGCCACGAGCTTCCGGAGGCCTTCGGTCTAGCACAGCGCCCGGCCGTTGTGGCCTGCCTCTGGCACGGCTGGAACAGGTTACACGCGAAATAGAACATAAATTCTGAATTGCCTTCGTTATAAAAATCCTGTTCAATTCCTGCGATCAACCGACACCGGTGCCGGGCACGGCGCGAGCCGCTTCCCCGGCTTCGAGAATCGGAAGACGCATCCTAGGGAGGACACAAGATGCTTCATAAATTGCTGTGTGGCGCGGCCATGGGCGCCGCCATGGTGCTGGGCCTTGCCGCACCCGCGGCGCAGGCGGCCAATGAGCGCTTCGTGCTGATCAGCCACGCGCCCGATTCCGACAGCTGGTGGAACACGATCAAGACGGCAATCCGCGACGCCGGCAAGCAGACCGGCACCACCGTCGACTACCAGAACCCGTCGACCGGCGACCTGGCCGACATGGCCCGCATCGTGCAGCAGGCCACCGCGTCGAAGCCCGACGGCATCATCATCACCATCGCCGATTTCGACGTGCTGAAGGGCCCGATCATGGACGCCGTGAAGAAGGGCATCCCGGTCATCACCATCAATTCCGGCACGGCGGAGCAGAGCAAGCAGCTCGGCGCGCTGATGCATATCGGCCAGCCGGAATACGACGCCGGCAAGGGCGCCGGCGAGAAGGCCAAGGCCGCCGGCGTGACCAAGTTCGTCTGCGTCAACCACTACATCACCAACCCGGCCTCGGTGGAGCGCTGCCAGGGCTTCGCCGACGCGCTGGGCGTCAAGCTGGGCGACCAGATGGTCGATTCCGGCATGGACCCGAGCGAGGTGCAGACCAAGGTCTCGGCCTATCTGCGCGCCCACCCCGACACCAACGGCATCCTGACGCTGGGCCCGAATTCGGCCGAGCCGACCATCGCCGTGCTGAAGGCCAACAAGCAGGCCGGCAAGATCTTCTTTGCCACCTTCGACCTGAGCGCCGCCATCGCCGCCGGCATCAAGGACGGCACGGTGACCTTCGCCATCGACCAGCAGCCCTACCTGCAGGGCTACCTGCCGGTGGTGCTGCTGACCAATTACGTCCGCTACGGCGTGATCCCCAGCAACAACATCAACTCCGGCCCCGGCTTCATCACCAAGGACAACCTGGCCCAGGTCGAGAAGCTGGCCGGCGAATACCGGTAACGGCAATGCGTGGCCTCTCCCGCTTGCGGGAGAGGTCGGAGACGCGAAGCGGCTCCGGGTGAGGGCTCTTTGTCGAGGCCGGGGCCCGCCCTCACCCGGAAATCCCAAGGGATTTCCGACCTCTCCCGCCAGGCGGGAGAGGCAACGCGAACATCCACCTCCCTCTTCCCGCCCGAACAGCCCGGAAGACGCCATGACCACGATCCAGACTGA
>NZ_JBYRFX010000050.1:0-1705 GCF_057815775.1 Inquilinus sp. | reverse complement strand
CCATCAAGACCGTCGTCGGCAATCTCGGGATCGCCAGGGGCGAGGCGGAGACGGCGCGACGGCGGACCGAAACGGTGCAGTTGGTGCTGGCCGAAACCGCGACGCAGATCACGACCTCGGTGCGCGCGATCGAACGCAACGCCGAGCGGCAGGGTGCATCGATCGACATCATCGCCGAACTCGAACGCCGGGCGCAGGACATCGGCACCATCGCCCAGGCGGTCAGCCGGATCTCGGACCAGACCAACCTGCTGGCCCTCAATGCCGCGATCGAGGCGGCGCGGGCCGGCGATCATGGCCGCGGCTTTGCCGTGGTCGCCGACGAGGTCAGGACCCTCGCCGAGACCTCGGAGAAAAGCGCCCAGGAGGCCCAGGTTCTCTCGGACACCATGCAAACGGAGGTCCGCGCGGTCGTGGTCGCGGTCAAGGCCGGGGCGGAGACGGCGATTGCCGAAGCCAAGGCCGGTGGTGCCGTGGTCAGCAGCCTTGGCGGGATCCGGGAGGATATGAGCCGGCTGGCCGAGGGCAGCCAGGAGACGGTGACCACGGCGCTGGAGGCGGAGCGGGCCGCGGTCGAAGCCCAGCGCGGTGCCGAGCAGGTCGCCAGCGCGGCGGAAGAACAGTCCTCGGCCGCCGGCCACGCCCAGTTGGCGATTCGGCAGCAGGCGCAGTCGCTCGAACAGGGCCAGACCGCGGCACAGGGGCTGGCGGGCTTGGCCGAGCAGCTTCGCGCCGGCCGCGCCGATGCGTCCGCGGCCGAACAGATCGGCGCCACGGCGGAGGAGCTGTCGGCCACGGTCCAGGAGCTGTCGAGCGCGGCCAGCGAGATCATGGCGGCCGTCGAACAAATCAATCGCGGTTCCCAACAGCAGGCCTCCGCCACCCACCAGGCCTCCGCCGCCTTCGTCCAGATCGAGAAGAGCGCCCGGCTGGCCCAGGAACGGGCGGCCCACGCCGGAGAGCGGGTGACGATTACCCAGGGCGCCCTGCAGGACAACCGGACGGCGATCGACAGCCTGGTCTCGGGGGTCGGCACGGCGCTGGACGCGACCAAATCCAGCCTGGTCACGATCCTTCGCCTGGAAGGCGCCGGCCGCAGGATCGAGCGGATCGTCGACGGCATCGCCCTGATCGCCGTGCAGACCAGCATGCTGGCCGTCAGCGGTGCGGTCGAAGCGGCCCGGGCCGGCACCGCCGGCCGCGGCTTTGCCGTGGTGTCGAACGACATCCGCAACCTGGCGCGCGAGGCGTCCGACAGCGCCACCCGGATCAAGGACACCGTGCGCGGCATCCTCGACCGGATCGCCTCGCTGCGCCGCGACCTGGAGCAGGTCATCGCCTCGGGCGAGGCCGAGATCCAGACCAATCGCTCGATTTCCGGCGCGCTGGAAAAGGTCGATGGCGAGGTCGCCTTGCTGAGCACGGCCAAAGGCGCCATCGTCCGGGGGGCGGACGCCATCCTCGCCGCCGCGGTGGAGATGGCGGCCGGTGCCCGGCAGGTCGCGGCCGCGGCCGAGGAGGCGAATGCAGCGTCCCGCCAGGCGGCCACCGCCTCGGCGGAACAGGCGCAAGGGGCCGAGGATCTGGCCGCGGCGATCGAGGAAATCGCGTCGCTGGCCGACGAGCTCAAGCAGCAAAATGCCTGAGGCCGGGCAAAAGCCGGCGGCCGAGGACGCGTCGCTTCGCCGGTTCCTGACGTTCCGCA
>NZ_JBYRFX010000049.1:0-9640 GCF_057815775.1 Inquilinus sp. | reverse complement strand
GGGCTGATGGACTACATCGCCACCTGGACCGCCCAGCGCTCCGGTGCCTTGCCGGCCTAGCCGATATCACCCGCGGAGGCTGCCGGATCCGGCAGCCTCCGCGGGCCTGTGGGTCACAGGCCGTGATCGGCCCGCAGCATCTCCGCCGCGCGTTCGCCGATGACGACGCAGGGCGCCATGGTGTTGCCGGTGGTGACGCGCGGCATGATCGACGCATCGGCGATGCGCAGCCGGCCGACGCCGTGGACGCCGAGCCGGCGGTCGACGACTGACATCGCATCGCGGCCCATCCGGGCGGTGCCGCTCTGGTGCGAATGGCTGACCGTGGCGTTGCGCATGAAGGCGTCCAGCCCGGCGCGGTCGACCGGGCCAGGCAGCAGCTCGCGCTTCGCAAACCGCCGCAGGGGCGCCGAATTGCCGACATCGCGGCAGAATTCGATGCAGGCCCGCAGCGTCCTGCGGTCGGCCGGGTCGTCGAGGAAATTGGCATCGATCTCGACCGGGTCGCTCGGGGCCGGCCCGGTCAGGCGCACCCGGCCCCGGCTGGCGGGGCGCAGCACGGCAGTGGTCAGCGACCAGCCATGCGGCGGCAGTCCGATGCCGGCCGCTTCCGGGCTGGCATAGGGCAGCTCGCACAGGAAGGATTGCAGGTCAGGCCGGTCGAGCGCGGCGTCGCTTTTCCACATCGCGGTCATCTCGCCCAGGTTGTTGCGCCCGGTGATCGGCTCGCGTGATTCCCAGACGCAAGGCGCCATGAAGTGGTCCTGGAAGTTCCGGCCGATGCCGGGCAGGTGCTGCAGGACGGGGATGCCGAACCGGCCCAGCTCGGCCTCGTCGCCGATGCCGGACTGCATCAGCAGCTTGGGCGTGTGAATCGCCCCCAACGACAGCACGACCTCCAGCCGGGCGGCGACGCGGTGCAACTCGCCCTCGCGGCGGAACTCCACCCCGCGCACGGCCCCGCCTTCGATCGTCAGGCGAGTGACCAGGGCGTTCGCCAGCACGGTCAGGTTCGGGCGGCCCAGATAGGGATGGACATAGGCCCGGTACACCGATTGCCGCCGGCCGTCGCGGATGCAGACATTGGTGACGGCGGCGCCGCCATCACCCTCCATCATCACGCCGTTCTGGTCGGCGAAGGCTGGGATGCCGGCGGCGGCGAAGGCTTCGATTCCGGCTTCGGCGAGAGGGTGGGGATCGGGCGCCGGCTGGACGAACAGCGGCCCGCCCCGGCCGCGGCGTCCCGGGTCCGGCGCGCCGTGCCAATCCTCGATCCGCCGGTAGATCTTCAGGACGGATTGGTAGCTCCAGCCCTCATCGCCCGACACGGCGGCGAAGTCGTCCCAGTCGGCCCGATGCCCGCGCGACCAGGCCATCACATTGATGCTGGACCCGCCGCCCAGCACCTTGCCCATGGCCATCGGGATGGCGCGGCCGTTCAGGTTCGGGTTCGGCGCCGCCTTGAACAGCCAGTTCTGTTCGCTGCGGCGCAGGACGGGCCAGCGGGTCGCGTCGGTGATCTCGGGCACGTCGTCGGTGCCGCCGGCTTCCAGCAGCAAGACGCTGACCTCCGGATTCTCCGCCATCCGCCGCGCCACCACCGACCCCGATGATCCGGAGCCGCAGACGATGACATCGTAATGCGGCTTCAACTCGTGGGGGTGGCGTGCGTCGAGATCGTCGGACACCATGGGTTTCCTTCGGAAGCGGCTGACCCAAGGAATCATCGCGGACGCGGCTTACCGGACGGTGTCCTGGCCCGGAAAATCGGTTACGGCCGCAATCCTGGGCTGTGTGGCTGGTCAGTGCGGCGCCAGGCAGGCCTGCAGCGCCGCGCCCAGCCGGTTCGCCACCCCGTCGTCGTCCTCCAGGGCGGGCGCGCCCAGGGCGACGCGCAGCGTGGCGAAGCCGAGGATGACCGCGGTCAGCAGGGCGGCCCGTGCCGGGGCGTCCGTGCCGCCGAGATGCCGGGCCAGCGGCCCGATGAAGCCGGCATGCAGGGCTGCCGACAGGATCGGCGCCGCGACCGGGCTGGCGGCCGAGCGCAGCAGCAGGCGGAATTCGTCGAAGCCGTCCGCCGGCGCGGTGCCCTCCGATTTGCCGGTCAGGTGCCGGGCGATGCGCAACCCCAGGCCGTCGACCGGGCCGTCGAACGGTGCCTCGAGTGTGAAAGCGCCGTCGGCCACGGCCGCGAATAGCGCCTCCTTCGACCCGAACAGCCGGATCACGATGGCCGGGTCCACCGCGGCGTCTGCCGCCAGGTCGCGCACCCCGAGCTGATTGACAAGATGTGATGGTCCTCCAATTTGTCAACGATCGTTGACTATCATCGGCCGACGCGAGCGTCGAGGCTGGAGTGGAGGATACCATGCGGCTTTCCGGCAAGATCGCGCTGATCACCGGCGGCACCAGCGGCATCGGCCTGGCCGCCGCGCAGCGGCTGGCGGAAGACGGCGCCCATGCCATCGTGGCCGGCCGGGACGGCGCCCGCCTGCAGGCCGCGGCGGATCTGCTCGGCGCCCGCGGTGAGGCGATCGCCGCCGATGTGGCGGATCCGGACGGCCTGGCCGGGCTGATGGCGCAGGTGCGGCAGCGCCATGGCCGACTGGACGTGCTGGTGGTCAGTGCCGGCGTGTCGAACGCACCGCCGGTCGGCGACTTGACGGCCGACGCCTATGCCAGCCTGATGGACGTGAACTGCCGCGGCGCCGTGTTCAGCTTCGTGCACGCCCTGTCGCTGCTGGCGGACGGCGCTTCGGTGATCTTCGTCGGCTCGGTCGCCGGGCGGAAGGGCCAGCCGGGCGATGCGCTCTATGCCGGCAGCAAGGGCTTCATCCGTGCCTTCGCCCGCAGCGCCGGCACCGATCCGGAGCTGTTGCGCCGGCGCATCCGGGTGAATGTGGTGGCGCCCGGCCCGGTCGACACCGCGCTGACCGCGGCGGCGACGGCCGACCCGGCGATCAGCGCCTATGTCGAAAGGCTGATCCCGATGCGGCGCTGGGGCCGGGCCGCGGAGGTGGCGGAGGCGATCCTGTTCCTGGCCTCCGACGCCTCCAGCTTCACCACCGGGGCGGAGATCACGGTCGATGGCGGCATGGCCCACGCCTGAAGACGCGGGTCGTCTTGTCCGCGCTATGCGCCCATGCGGAGCACGATCTTGCCGGCGATGCTCCGCTCTTCCAGGAGCCGATGGGCCTTGGCCGCTTCGGCCAGCGGCAGCACCAGGGCCGGCTCGGCATCGAGTTCGCCCGCGGCCGTCCAGTCCAGCACCTCGCGTGCCGCGGCGGCCAGGCGATCCGGAACCAGATGGGCCAGCCCGCCCAGGCTCAGCCCCTGGACCGTCTTGGTGCCGTGCCAGGTCTCATCGCTCGAAAAGCTCTCATCCTCGCCGCTGGCGTTGCCCAGGATCATCAACCGGCCGAGCGGTGCGAGATTGTCGAACGCGACCCGGCGAAGGCGGCCGCCGATTGGATCGAAGGCGGCATCGATGCCGCGCCCCACGGTCAAGGCCTTGAGCCCGTCCGCGAGATCGTCGGCCAGCAGGGTCTCGGAATAGCCGAGGCGTGAGGCGGCCGCGCGCTTGGCCTCGCTGCCGATCACCCCGATCACGCGCCCGGCCCCGGCCTTCCGGGCCAGCAGGCCCAGCAGCCGTCCGAGGCCGCCAGTGGCGCCCAGGACCAGCACATCCTCGCCGCGGCCGACGCGGGCCAAGTCCTTGATCGACATCCAGGCGGTGGTACCGTTGACCAGCACCGCGGCGGCCTGCGCGAGCGACGCGCCGGGCGTGAGCGGGATCGTCAGTGCCGCCCGGGCCAGGGCGATTTCGGCATAGCCGCCCGCGCCAGGGCGATTTCGGCATAGCCGCCCGCGCCCGGCAGCGAGACGAAGTCGTTGAGCAGGGCGGCCACCGGATCGCCTGGCGCCAAGCCGGTGACATCGGGGCCGACTTGGCGCACATGACCGGACACCTCGATGCCGAGCGTCAACGGCAAGGGCAGGGGAAAGGCACCGCGCCGGAACTGCGTGTCGACGAAGCCGACGCCGGCGAAGGCGACATCGATCGTCACCTCGCCCGGCCCCGGCAGCGGTTCCGCGAGATCGACCAGCCGGAGGACGTCCGGCCCGCCGAACGCCTCGATACGGATCGCTTTCATGCGCAGCAGCCTTTCCGATACGGGTCCGCGGCGGCGCCGCGACCTCTATCTCATCACTGCACAACAGGCGAAGCGATCCGCTGCCTCCATCGGCTAGGCCGCGGGCAGCGACATGTGGCCGACTTTGTAGGCTTGGCCCGCCGTGCCGGGCGGGATCTCGGCCCAGAGACGGAAGCGCACCCGGGTCCAGCCGGTCGGGTCGAATCCGGCCACCGCCGCGAGGGCACCGCCGGCCTCCACCGCCTTGATCGTCGCTTCGTCCTCGCGCCGGCGCAGTTCGCCCAGCGGGGCGTGGGGTTCGATGGCCAGGATCTCGCGGGTGGCGAAGGCGGCTTGCGCCACCCGGTCCGACACTCGCGCCTGCCACACCGCCCAGGTCCGCACCTGCGGCCAGCCGAAGGCACCGCTCACAGCGGCGAAACCCTCGCCGCACAGGAAGTCGTTGAGGCCGGTGCTGTTGTCCCAGAGATAGAACGGGGCATACAGATTCTCGTGTCCGCCCGCCGTGTCGTCGCCGCGGCGGGCCGTCAGATAGGCCTTGAACCGCAGATTCGGAAAGCCGTCGAGCAGCGGCCCCTTCTCGGTGATGCGGCGGTCGATGATCGCCATGTCGTAATCGGCCGGCAGGGTGAAGCTGTACTGCATCGCGATCATGATCGGGCCTCCTCGGCCGAGACGGGCTCCAGCCAGTGGACGGCGGTGCCGCCCTGCACCGCCTGGATGCTGATATAGGAGAAAACGCTGTCGGGCGCGGCGCCGTGCCAGTGCCGCTCACCCGGCGCGAACCAGACGCAGTCCCCGGCGCGCAGCTCCGCCACTGCCTCGCCGTCGCGCTGCACCCGGCCGACGCCGGACAGGGCATACAGCACCTGGCCGCGCGGGTGGGTGTGCCAGCGGGTGACGACGCCGGGGTCGAGCGTCGCCCGCATCGCGGTGACATCGCCGTCGCCGCGGCCCTCGACCAGCATCTCCGCCCAGAACGGACCGGTGGCGATGCCGTCGGGCGCCCGCACCGTGCCGGCCCCCGCCCGGTGGATCGCGGGTCGGGTGGCCGAGCGGGTGGCGAACTCCACAGTCATGGCCGGGCTCCCGTCGTCTGGGCCTGCGGCGCGACCATCTGGGCGATGCCGTTGCCGAAGGACCATTCGTCGGCAGCCGTGGTGGTGATAATCACCATGACATCCGCGGGCCGCAGCCCCGGTGCGGCGGCCAGCCGTTCGGTCAGGCGGCGGTAAAAGGCGGCCTTGACCTCGGGGCTGCGCGGCCGGCCGGCGGTGATGGCGAACAGCACGAAATCATCGGAGCGCGGCCCGGCGAGATAGCTGCGGTCGAACACCAGTTCGCCCGGCTCATGCTGGTGGATGGCCTGGAACCGGTCGTCGGCCGGCACGTCGAAGGTCTCTACCAGGGCCTGGTGCAGGCTGTTGGACAGGGCGCGGAGGTACTCCGGCGACTTGCCCCGGTGCAGGGCTATGCGGGTGAACGGCATTGGTCTGGCTCCGCTGGTGCCGCCATCGCGGCGGCCTTGACGACCCCGGATATGACCCTGCATGGTCGTGCTGAAAATCAGATTGTTCTGAACGGACAGTTCCAAAAAAACGGATGGTTGCGATGGGGCGGGTGACCTTCGACCTCGACGTGCTGCGCAGCTTCGCCCTGGGCATGGAGCTCGGCAGCTACGCCCGGGCGGCCGACCGGCTGGGCCGTTCCACCTCGGCGGTCAGCGCCCAGCTGCGCAAGCTGGAGGAGCAGGCGGGCACGCCGATCTTCCGCAAGGCCGGCCGCGGCCTGGCCCTGACCGAGGCGGGCGAGACCATGCTGGCCTATGCCCGCCGGCTGCTCGACCTCAACGACGAGGCCGCGGCCGCGATCCAGGGGGTGGAGTTGGAGGGCTGGGTCCGGCTCGGCCTGCAGGAGGATTTCGGCGAAGCGCTGCTGCCCGCGGTGCTGGGCCGCTTCACCCGTGCCCATCCGCGGATCCGGATCGAGGCGCGGGTGGCACGCAATGCCGAGCTGATCGAACGCGTCCGGTCCGGCCGGCTCGATCTGGCGCTGGCCTGGGGCGACACCGACCGGACACCACACAGCACCCGGCTGGTCGAGGTGCCGATGCGCTGGGTCGGCCCGGCCACTGCGCCGATGCCCTGGCCGGGGCCGCCGGGCGAACCGCTGCCGCTGGCGGCACTGGAGGCGCCCTGCCTGCTGCGGAGCGCCGCGGCCGAGGCGCTGGACCGGGCCGGTATCGCTTGGCGGCTCGCCTTCGTCAGCCCCAGCCTGGCCGGGCTGTGGGCGGCGACGGCGGCGGGGCTCGGTCTCACCATCCGCACCCCCCTCGGCCTGCCCGCCACGGTGCGGCTGCTGGCGCCGGGGGAGGGTGGGTTGCCAGGCCTGCCGATGCTCGACCTCGGTTTGCACCGGGCCGAGGCCGAACCGGCCCCGGCCACCGCCCGCCTGGCCGCGATCTTGCAGCAGGCGGTGGCGGATGCGGTGGCCGCGACGTAGCGGCGGGCGGTGTCAGCCCTCGCGCTTCATCCGCTCGCGCCGGGCCAGCTCGGCCTCGCTCGGCTCCTTCAGGGCGAAAGACCCGGTGGTGACGGCACCGGCGCGATGGTAACGGCTCATCGTCACGCCCGTCGTCGACACCCCCGACTCGACCAGTTTCAGCGCGGCGGGCAGGGTGCCGCGGCCGAACAGCCGCTTGCCCGAGCCCAGCACCACCGGGAACACGAGCAGGCTGAACTCGTCGATCAGGTCGGCGGCCAGCAGCGTCTGGATCAGATCGGTGCTGCCCTGCAGCAGCAGCGTCGGCCCGTCCTGCTGCTTCAGCCCGGCGACCGCCTCGGCCACGTCGCCGCGCAGGGCCACGGAATTGGCCCAGCCCAGCGGCTCGGCCGAGGTGGTGGCGACGTATTTGGTCACCTTGTTGAAGGAGTCGGCGATCGGGTCGCCGGCATCGGCATAGGGCCAGTGGGCGGCGAAGATCTCGTAGGTCTTGCGGCCCAGCAGCAGGTCGAACGGGGCGCCGAAGGTCTTGCCCATGAACCCGCCCATGGCGTCGTCCCAATAATGGAACGTCCAGCCGCCATGGCTGAAGCCGCCGGTCGGATCTTCCTCGGGGCCGCCCGGGGCCTGCATCACGCCATCCAGGCTCATGAACGCGGCGGCAACGACCTGTCTCATCACGCTTCTCCCAATCGTAGGCGGCGCCTTGTGCCGCCCGGTTTCCGCGGCCGCCCGCTTCCGGGGCTGACGCCGAGATCGACCCAAGGACGGGCGGGCAAAGGCCGATCCGACATCCCCTCGAATCTTTTTCCAGTGGCCGTGCCGGGCGCAGACGGATTTGCCGCTGCGGTTCGTCAGCGTATCGTCCGGGACGAATCTCGAAACCGGGTGAGTCGTCGATGTCCCTGCTGAATCGCTACGTCGCCTTCGCCCTCCTGGTGCTCATCACCCTGGCCACCCTGCCGCTGATCGGCCAGGTGCATTGGCTGTGGCCGGTGACCCTGGTCGCCGGCTTGCTCAGCCTGGTCGGGATCTGGGACCTGGTGCAGGCGCCGCATGCGGTGCGCCGCAACTACCCGGTGCTCGGCCACATCCGCTACCTCGTCGAGGCGATCCGGCCGGAGATCCGGCAATACCTGCTGGAGGCGGACAACGACCAGCTGCCGTTTTCCCGGGCGCAGCGGTCGCTGGTCTATGCCCGGGCCAAGAACGAGGGCGGCGAGAAGCCGTTCGGCACGCTGCTCGATGTCTACCAGCCCGGCTACGAATTCATCGGCCACTCCACCCGGCCGGTGCCGGTGGCCGACCCGGCGACCTTCCGCATCGAGATCGGCGGGCCGCAATGCACCAAGCCGTACTCTCATTCGGTGTTCAACATCTCCGCCATCAGCTTCGGCGCGCTCAGCGCCAACGCCATCCGGGCGCTGAACCAGGGCGCCAGGCTGGGCGGCTTTGCCCATGACACTGGCGAGGGCAGCATCAGCCCCTATCACCGCGAGAATCAGGGCGATCTGGTGTGGGAGCTGGGCAGCGGCTATTTCGGCTGCCGCACCGCCGACGGCCATTTCGACCCGGAGCGCTTTGCCGCCCAGGCGCAGACCGACCAGGTCAAGATGATCGAGATCAAGCTGAGCCAGGGGGCCAAGCCGGGCCATGGCGGCATCCTGCCGGCGCGCAAGGTGACGCCGGAGATCGCCGAGACCCGGGGCGTGCCGGTCGGGGTGGACTGCATCTCGCCGTCCAGCCACAGCGCCTTCTCCACGCCGGTCGAGATGATGGGCTTCATCGCCCGGCTGCGCGAGCTGTCCGGCGGCAAGCCGGTCGGCTTCAAATTCTGCCTCGGCCACACCTGGGAGTTCATGGGCATCGTCAAGGCGATGCTGGAGACGGGCATCCTGCCGGATTTCATCGTCGTCGACGGCGGCGAAGGCGGCACGGGTGCTGCGCCGATCGAATTCACCGACCATCTCGGCGTGCCGATGCGGGAAGGGCTGCTGTTCGTCCACAACACGCTGGTCGGCGCCAATCTGCGCGGCAAGATCCGCATCGGCGCCGCCGGCAAGGGGGTCAGCGCCTTCGACATCGCCAGCCTGCTGGCGATCGGCGCCGACTGGGCCAATGCGGCGCGCGGCTTCATGTTCGCGATCGGCTGCATCCAGTCGCAGAGCTGCCACACCAACCGCTGCCCGACCGGGGTGGCGACCCAGGACCCGCTGCGCCAGCGCGCCCTGGTGGTGCCCGACAAGGCCGAGCGGGTGCACAATTTCCACCGCAACACGCTGAAGGCGCTGGCCGAGATGCTGGCGGCAGCGGGGCTGGAGCACCCCTCCCAGCTCGGCCCGCACCACCTGGTGCGGCGGACCGGCACCACCGAGATCCGGCTGTTCTCCCAGCTGCACTACTTCGCCAAGCCGGGCGAGCTGGTCGACGGCGAATCGCGCAGCACGCTGTACGCCGACAGCTGGCACCTCGCCCGCTCCGACAGCTTCGACCCGAAGCCGGTCTAGGCGCGGCCACGGGCCCGACGCAATTTCGACGCGGTCCAGGATAATAGTCCGGCTTCTGGCGCCATGGGGCGCGGGGAAGGGGGCCGATCCACCATGCCGTACGCAAAGGCGCTGATGGCTGCCGCATTCGGGGCCTGTCTAGCCTTGGCGGTGCCGGCCGCCGCCGCGGACTCCGTCCGCATCGACTCGATCGGTACCCGGCTGTTCTATCAGCAGACCGGCGCGCTGTCGGACCCGGGCGCCCTGGATGGCGGCCCCGGCGATGCGAAGTTCCAGGCGGCCGAAGCCAGGCCCTGGGACGGCATCCTGGTCGATGTGGTGCTGCACGGCCCGGCCGGTCTCGAGGATGAGGTCACGGTGGTCCGGGTTCGCGCCGGCAACAAGCCCGACCCGCAGGGCGACGGCCAGCTTGTGGCGCGGGAGTATCTGGAAGGGATCACATTCGGCCCGGACGGGGTCGCCCATTTGCCGTTGCTG
>NZ_JBYRFX010000048.1:0-3231 GCF_057815775.1 Inquilinus sp. | reverse complement strand
CCAACACCCAGGAGATCCGCCGTGCGTAACCATGGCCTGGTGAAGCCGTTCCTCGCCGGAGCAATCGTCGCGCCCTATCGCATCGTCAAATTCGGCGCCGATGACGACACGGCTGTCGTGGCGGCAGGGGCGGCGGACAAGTCGATCGGCGTCACCGACATGCTCGGCGCCAGATCGGTGGGCATCACCTTTGACGTCGTCCTGACCCAGGTCGCCGAGGTCGAGTACGGCGGCCCCGTGACCAGGGGCGACGATCTGACCGCTGACGCCCAGGGCCGCGCCGTCAAGGCCGCCGTCGGCAACCGCGTTGTCGGCATCGCCATGGCCACCGGCGTGCTCGGCGACATCGGCTCCCTTCTCATCGACCGCGGCGTCGCCGCCTAACCCCGCCCCAGAGAGGTCCCATGGCCATTGACGCGCCGTTTCCCGTCGATTCGAAGCTGACCGCCGTCGCGGTCGGCTATCGGAACACCCAGTACATCGCCGACCAGGTGATCCCCCGCGCGACGGTGCCGTCGCGGTTGTTCAAGTGGTGGGAATACCCGATCGACGAGAGCTTCAACGTCACCGACACCAAGGTCGGTCGCACCAGCGCCCCGAACGAGATCGAGTTTCGGGCCGAGGAGCGCGAAGGCAGTGTCGATGACCACGGCCTGGACGATCCGGTGCCGCAGGAAGACATCAATACCGGCGCGACCATGGGCTATGACCCGAGGACGCATGCGGTCGAGCGCCTGACCGACTATGTCGCCTTGGGTCGCGAGGTCCGGGCCGCAAAGCTGCTGTTCAATCCGGACACCTATCCAGTCGGCAACAAGATCCAGCTCGCCGCCGCTGGCGACCGTTGGGATGATCCAGCGAGCAATCCGGTGGACGATATCCTGGATGGCCTGGAAGCTTGTCTGGTCCGCCCGAACATTGCCGTTCTTGGCCAGAAGGTCTGGTCCAAGCTGCGGCGCCATCCGTAGATCGCGTAGGCGGTCAACGCCAATGCCGGCGACGAGGCTGTCGCAACGCGCCAGGCCGTCGCGGAATTGCTGGAGCTGGACGAGATCATCGTCGGCCAGTCCCGGCTAAACACCGCGCGCAAGGGCCAGAAGGCGAGCCTGGCCCGTGTCTGGGGCAATCACGCCAGCTTCATCTATCGCAACCGCAACTTCTCGTTCCGCTCGCCCGACTTCACCTTCGCGGCCACCGCGCAGTGGGGCGACAAAATCGCGGGCTCCCGACCAGACCCGGATATCGGCATGCGCGGCGGCGAGCGCGTCCGCACCGGTGAAAGCGTCCGCGAACTGGTAATCGCCAGTTACGCCGGCTACTTCATCCAGGACGCGATCAGCGGATGATCGAGGCCGCGCCCATTCACCACGTCGCCCTGGTCGCGATCAAATATCGCGGCCAGCGCTTCGAGATCGGCGATCCGCTCCCCGAGTTGTCGGAGGAGGAGGCGACCGCGTTAGCCGACCGTGTCGGCCCGGCAGCCGCTAACGCTGGCCGCAAAGGCAAGCTGAAGTGACCTATGCGACCCCGGACCAGCTCGAAACCCGGTACGGCGTCGAGTTGCTGGTGCAACTGACCGACCGCGGCATGCCCGCGACCGGCCAGATCGACGCCGCCACGGTCGAGCGGGCCTTGGTCGACGCGGATGCGCTGATCGACGGTTACCTGGCCGCGCGCTACCGGCTGCCGATTGCTAGCGTGCCCAAGCTGCTGGTCGACATCGCCGAGGCCGTGGCGATCTACAAGCTGCACTGGGCGGCCCCGGCCGCGAAGATCACGGCCGACTATCGCGATGCGCTGAAGACGCTGGCGGACCTGGCCGCCGGCCGGCAGCGGTTGGACATCGCCGGCATCGAGCCGGATATCGGCTCCGCCGGCGGCAGCCGGGCCACCAGCGCACCGCGTGTCTTCACCGGCCGGGCGCTGCGCGGGTTCACGTCGTGACCGGGATCTCGGTTCGTCTGGACGACGAAGCCGTCCAGTCGGTCCTGGGTCATGTCGTGGACCGGATGACCAACGCTCGCGGGCTGTACGACAACATCGGCGCCGCCATGGTGGTGTCGACGCAGATGCGGTTCGAGCGCGAGCAGGCGCCGGACGGCAGCCCCTGGCCGCAGTCGCTGCGCACCCGGCTCGAAGGCGGCAAGACGCTGCAGAAGTCACGGCAGCTGTATCAGAAGATCACGCACCAGGCAGACGATCACGGCGTCGAATGGGGCTCGGACCTGCCCTATGCCCGCATCCACCAGGAGGGAGGCGTCATCGTGCCGAAGTCAGCCGGCGCGCTGTTCTTCCAGCTGCCCGGCGGCCGAGGCTGGGTCTTCGCGTCATCGGTGGAGATCCCGGCACGTCCGTATCTCGGCGTGGACGACGACGATCGTGCCGAGATCACCGCCCAGGTCGAGGACTGGTTAGCCGTGGCAGGGGTCGTGCAATGACGCTGGTCGACCAGGTCGCCGAGCGCCTGGCGCTCAAGGTGCCGTCCCTGGCCGGCCGGATCGGCAAGGCCGGCGACCTCGCCGCGCTGATGGAAGCCGGCTCGCTGCCGCAGGGCAACCAGGCCGCCTTCATCGTGCCTCTCGGCTTCCGCGCCGGCGAGGTGACGGCGGCCACGGGTCTGCACAGCCAGAGCCTGGCGCGGCGGGTCGCGATCATCCTAGTGATCCGCTTCGCCGGCAATCCCACCGGGGCGAAGACCATCCCCGAGGTCGACCAGCTCGAACGCGAAACCCTGCGGGCCATTGCCGGTTGGAAGCCTGTCGGGGCGTGGGACGCCTTCGCGGTCGAGCGTGGCGCGTTGCTCGGCCTCAAGCCCGGCGTCGCCTTCTACGAGATCGATTTCACCACCTCCGAACTGTTGAGGATCCAGGCATGAGCATCCCCGCCCAGGGCGGCAGCTACATCCGCCGGAAAGACGGCACGCTGGAGCGCGTGGCGTTCACCGAACCCCAGAGCCAGGCCCCGGCGCCGGACGTGCCGTCCCCGCCGCCGGCCACCAATCTGGATGCCAAGCCCAAGCTGAAGGACTGAGACATGGCCGATCCGTTGTACTGGGATAGCAAGGTCATCCTGATCAAGGCGCAGACGGCCTACGACGTCGACGCGATGCCGACGGCCGCCAATGCCATGCTCCTGACCGATGTCGAGTACCGGCCGATGGAGGGCACGGACGAGGCCCGCAATCTCGAACTGCCTTGGCTGGGCGGCGACGAGGAGTATCCGGCCGGCCTC
>NZ_JBYRFX010000047.1:0-10125 GCF_057815775.1 Inquilinus sp. | reverse complement strand
TGCGACGCATTCAAGGCCGACGTGCCCGAGGCGGAGGTGCATGTGCTCGACGCCGGCCATTTCGCCCTCGACGAGGCCGCCGACCAGATCGCCGGCCTGATGCGGGCCTTCCTGGGGTGAGAGCGACGGTCGACCGATCGGAAGGTCCGGCTCAGGCGGCCAGCAGGTCGGCGGCCTCGTCGAGGGCGAAATGGCCGGCGTCGAGCACATGCACCTCCGCCTCGGGCACGTCGGCCTTGAAGGCGTCGCACTCCGCCACCGCAAAGGACGGGTCGTAGCGGCCCCAGACCAGCAGGCTGCGCGGCTTGTCCCGGCGCAGCCACGTCTGCCAAGCCGGGTAGGCCGCGACATTGGTGCGGTAGTCGTAGAACAGATCCGTCTGGATATCGGCTTGGCCCGGCTGCGCCAGGAAGGCGATCTCCGCTTCCCATACATCGGGGTTGTAGCGTTCCGGATGCGGCGATGTGGCGATGTGCCGGGTCTTGGTCGCCTGGGGTGACAGAAACGCGGCGCGGAACGCCGCCTCATGCGCGGCCCGGTCGGCCCAGAAGGCGCGCCGTGGCGCCCAGGTGGCATCGCCGAGGCCGGCCTCATGGGCCACGGCGTTCTGGACGATCAGCGCCTGTACCCGCTCCGGATGGGCCACGGCGAGGCGGTAGCCGACCGGGCCGCCATAATCCTGCAGGTACAGGGTGTACCGGCTGAGCGACAGGGCCTGCACGAACCCTTCGATCACCTCGGCGATGTGGTCGAAGGTGTAGGCGAACTGCTCGCGCGGCGGCGCGTCCGAATATCCGAAGCCCGGAAAGTCGGGCGCGATCAGGTGATAGCGGTCGGCCAGGCGTTGCAGCAGCGGCTCGAACATCCGCGACGATGACGGGAAGCCGTGCAGCAGAAGCAGCAGCGGCGCCCCGGGGCGGCCGGCCTCGCGGTAGAAGATCGTCACGCCCTGCACGTCGACGGTGCGGTACGAGGTGCCGTGCCAATCGGCCGGCGCCTCGGGGACAGGGGTCGCTCTGGCGGCGGAGGCCGTCATCGCCCCGGCGAGGCTGGCCGCCACGAAGCCACGGCGGCTCAGCCTGCCAGGCAACGGGTCTGCATCGGATGAACCGGTCATTCTGCAGTCCTTTCTCGATCGATGGGTGGGATCACGCCGCGTCCGGCGACCGGGGGCGGTGCGGCTTCAGGAAGGGTGTGAGTGCCAGCATCAGGGTGGCGACGACCGTCAGCAGCCACCAGGACGGGCGGAAGCTGCCGGTGACGTCGCGCAGCTGGCCGGCGGCGAGCGGGCCGGCGGCGGCGATGACGTATCCGACCATCAGGACGAAGGCGTTCCAGGCATTCGCCTCGGCCGCGGTCCGGGTGTTGTCGAGCGGCAGGGTCATCCCCAGCGTGAAGGTGCCGCCGAGTCCGAACGCGCCGATCGTCACCCACAGGAAGGGGGCTGCGGTCGGGGCCAGTGCGATCGCCGCCACGCCGACCACGGTGAGGCCCGCGGCCAGGGCCAGCCAGCGCCGGCGATCCTCTGACCGGCTCAGCGCGCCGAAGATCGGGTTGGCGACGGTGAAGGCCGCGGTGAAGGTGGCGAGGATGAGCCCCGCGGTGGCGGGCGAGGCCCCGGCTTCCTGGTACATCGGCGCCGTCCAGGCCAGGATGGTGTAGAATAGGACGTTCACGCAGGCGAAGAACAGCGCGACCCGCCATGCCGTCGGGCTGCGCCAGGGCAGGGCATGGCGCACCGGGGCCACCGGCACCACCGCATGCTGCCGGCGCTCGCTTGCCGTCACCGCCAGCCAGGCCGCAAGCCCGACCAGCACCACGGCGGTCCACATCCCCGATGCCAGCCGCCAGCCGGACGACGTCGCCACGGCGACCGGGCCGGTGGCCGCGGCGGAGATGGTGCTGCCGATGGAGAGGGATGTGGCGTAGAGGCCCATCATCAGCGCCGCCCGGGAGGCGAAGCGCGCCTTGATGAAGCCGGCGATCAGGGCGCCGGCGACGGCAATCCCGACGCCGACGCCGGCGGTGGCGGCGAGCAGCCCGGCGGTGCTGGTGGCGAGCGCCCGTCCGAAGGTCGCCGCCGCCAGCAGCGCCAGCGCCGTCAGCAGGATCGGGTCGCGGCCGAACCGCCGGGCCAGCCAGGGCGTCGGCAACGCGAACAGCCCCATCAGCAGGTCCGGGATCGAGGTCAGCAGCGAGGCCATGGCGTGGGACAGCCCGAACTCACCGATGATCGAGGGCAGGATCGGTCCCACCGACACGATCGACGGCCGCAGCCCGAGCGCCACCAGGATGATCGCCGTGACGGCCAGCGGCGCCCCGATCTGCCGGACAAGGGCAGGGGCCGGCGGTGCCTGCCGCCCCCGCTGAACATCGAGTTCGTCCACGGTCAATCCTTCCGATCCGCGAGTATGGGTCAACAGTTCCGGTCAGATGGATTTGACCTCGCCGCCATCCATCCGCAGCGCCGAGCCGGTCATCCAGCGTGCGCCGGGGGAGACCAGGAAAGCCATCAGCTCGGCGATCTCCTCCGGCTCGCCGTACCGGGCGATGCCGGCTTCCTTCGGGAAAGCGGCGGTCGCCTGCTCCACGGTCATGCCGTGCAGCGGCGCCCAGTGCGCGAGATAGGACTGCCGGCGGCCGGTCATGACGGGCCCCGGCAGCACGCTGTTGACCTGGACGCCATCGGCGATGCCGCGATCGGAGAACGCCTTGGCCAGCGCGACGATGGCGGCGTTGATGGTGCCGACCGCGGCATAGGGCGCCTTGGGGAATTCGGCGGAGTTGCCGGACATGAGCACGACCGACCCGCCCGCCTCCTTCAGCGCCGGCCAGGCCGCGATGGTCAGCCGGCGCGCGCCGTGCAGCTTGAGCGCCAGGCCGCCCTCCCACTGCGCGTCGGTCATCTCGAACAGGTCGACCTGCGGCACGGCGCCGGCAATGTTCAGCAGCGCGTCGATCCGGCCGAACGCCGCCAGGCTGCGGGCGACGACATCCTGTGCCGCAGCCGGCTCGGCGAGGTCGGCGTCGATCACCAGCGGCTCGGCGCCCGCGGCCTGCACCGCCGTCGCCAGGTCCTCCAGCTTCTCGCGGCTGCGGGCGACCAGCACGATCGCGGAGAAATCCCGGGCCAGGCGGAGGGCGGTGGCCCGGCCGATGCCCTGGCTGGCACCGGTCACAATGGCGACGGATTTGGTCATGACGGCATGCTCCGTAATTGAGTGATCGATCGGTCAGCGAATCGGCGGTCAGTGAATGACGACCATCTTCCCGCCGGCCTCATTGGCCTCCATCACGCGATGGGCTTCGCGGATCTGGTCGAAGGTGAAGATCCGCGACGGCTTGGCCTTCAGCCGGCCAGCCGCGACCTTGCGGGCGATGTCCTGCAGCGGCACGTCGGACAGCGGGAAGCCCGGCGTGCCGAACACGAAGCTGCCGAAGAAGGTCAGGTAGACGCCACTCGCCATCTGCAGCAGCGGGTTGAAATCCGCGATCGGCGCCAGGCCGCCGAGCCAGCCGGCCAGGCAGGCCCGGCCACCGCGGCGCAGCATGGCGAGGGAGTCGAGGATGGTGCTGTTGCCGACCAGATCCAGCACGGCGTCGAGCTGCCTGGCCTCGGCGATCCGCTTCGACAGGTCCGGCCCCTCCAGCTCGACCCGCGCCGCCCCGAGTGCGGTCAGCATCGCAGCCTTCTCGAGACTGCGGGCGGTGGCGATGACCCGGACCCCGGCATCGACCGCCATGTTGAGGGCGGCTTGGCCGAAGGAGGAGGTCGCGCCGCGGATCACCAGCGTCTGGCCCGCGGTGATTTCCAGGTTCCGGAACAGGCAGGTCCAGGCGGTGGCATAGGTCTCCGGGATCGCCGCCAGCTCGGCCCAGGGCAGGTCGGACTCGATCAGCGCGACGTTGGTGGCCGGTGCCCGGGTGACTTCGGCATAGCTGCCGTTGATGGTCCGGCCCAGGCCGCCCATCAGGGCCGCGACCTTGGCGCCGACCGGGAATTCGCCGCCGGGGCAGGACTTCACCAGCCCGACGCATTCGATGCCGCTGACCGGGGCGGCCTCGGCCCATTCGCCGCGGCGCATATGCATCTCGGCATGGTTCAGGCCGAAGGCCTTGATCTCGATGACGACATGGCCGGCTTTGGGCTCGGGCTCCGGGATGTCCCGGTAGACCAGGCTGTCCAGCCCGCCGAATTTCTCGAGCACGATGGCCCGCATCTGATCCTCCATGGGATGCGCGCTCCGGACGCTTCGGATCCGGAGCGCGCTGGGTTTCAGGCCAGGAAGTCGCGGATGGCCGCAGCGATTTCGCCGGCATGCGTCTCCAGCGCGAAATGCCCGGTGTCGAAGAAGCGGATCTCGGCATCCGGAATGTCGCGCTTGAACGCCTCGGCGCCGGGCGGCAGGAAGAACGGGTCGTTCCGGCCCCACACCGCCAGCAGCGGCGGCCGATGGCTGCGGAAATAGGCCTGGAAATCCGGGTACAGCGCGACGTTGCTGGCGTAGTCGAGGAACAGGTCGAGCTGCACCTCATCGGCACCAGGCCGCGCCAGGTAGAAATTGTCCAGCGACAGGCCGTCCGGGGAAATCGCTGTCTGGTCGGGCACGCCGTGGGTGTATTGCCAGCGGGTGGTTTCGGGGGCCAGGAACGCCCGCAGGGCATCGCGATTGGCCGCCGACGGGTCCTGCCAATAGGTGCGGATCGGGTTCCAGCCCTCGCTCAGCCCTTCCGCATAGGCGTTGCCGTTCTGGGTGATGATCGCGGTGATGCGGTCGGGATGCTTCGCGGCGATGCGGAAGCCCGTCGGCGCGCCGTAGTCGAACACATAGATCGCGAAACGATCGAAGCCCACGACCTCGGTGAAGCGGTCGATGACCCCGGCGATGTGGTCGAAGGTGTAGGCGAATTCGCTCCGCGGCGGCATGTCCGACTGGCCGAAGCCCGGCAGGTCGGGGGCGACGATGTGGAAGCGGTCGGCCAGCAGCGGGATCAGGTCCCGGAACATGTGGCCGGCGCTGGGGAAGCCATGCAGCAGCAGCAGCTTGGGGGCGCCGGGCGAGCCGGCCTCGCGGTAGAACACCTTGAAGCCGTCGACATCGGCGTGGCGATAGCGGATCTGGGTCATGGCGGAGTCTCCACGGAATAGGCCGGCTGCTGGGCCAGCGAGGGTTTAATAACCGAACTAATCGCGACTATATGGTTATGACGGACGATCAGACCGCAGCGTCGGTGATGATGCCCAGGACGATCTCGGGGGCGGTGGCCATGGGGGTGTGGTCGACGGCGGCGGTGCGGATCTGCGCGCCCATCCGCGTCGCCATGAAGCGCTGCGTCTCCGCCGGAATCATCCGGTCCTGCTCCGCCACCAGGTACCAGCTCGGCCGGTCCTTCCACAGCGGCCGGCCGGCCGGGGTGCTGATGCAGGGCACGGCGATCGGCCGTTGCACCGCGGCCAGCAGCGCCTGCTCCGCAGCGGTGGCGTCCTGCGCGAAGGCGGCGGCGAAGGCCTCTTCGGGCAGCCAGATCAGCCCGTGGCCGTCGGGGGCCAGTTTCGGCGCCTGCGGGTGCGGCTCGGCGCGATAGAACACATCGGCGACCGTCTCGCCCTCATCCGGGGCCAGCGCCGCGACATAGACCAGCGACCGGACCTTGTCGCTGCGCGTCCCGGCGATGACCGCGCCGGCATAGGCATGCGCCACCAGTACGACCGGACCGTCGATCCGCTCCAGAATCCGGTCGAGGGCCGCGACATCATCGGTCAGGGAGGTCAGCGGCAGCGGCGCCGCATGGACCCGGAAGCCCTGCTGCTGCAGCGGGCCGATCACGCGGGCCCAGGACGAGCCGTCCGCCCAGGCTCCGTGAACCAGCATGATCGTCGGAGTGTTGCGCGACATGATGCCTCCTGAGGGGTCTTGGTAACCATCTTGATGCGATGAGAAAGGTTACTAGTCTCGCAGAGATAACTTGTCAACGCCCCTTTGCGAGGTTACATAAAAGTCATCTGCTTCGATCGAGGTCGACCCCATGGGCCATCACCACCCTCCCGCGATTTT
The DNA here is from genome assembly GCF_057815775.1 of Inquilinus sp. Lineage (NCBI taxonomy): Bacteria > Pseudomonadati > Pseudomonadota > Alphaproteobacteria > Rhodospirillales > Rhodospirillaceae > Inquilinus > Inquilinus sp. Next base: position 4,069 of record NZ_JBYRFX010000047.1, on the reverse strand, counting down.
CCTCGCCGACGCGCTCGGCCTGGATTTCCTGAACTCGATCGCGACGCCGGTGGACATACCGGTCGAATGGCTCGATGACGGCGACGGGCTGCTGTCGTGGCTGGCGCAGGCAGAGCTGATGCCTGCGCACGCGCTGGAGGAGCTGCGGTCCAAGGCGATGCCGGGGGAACTCGACAGCGTGGCGGCGCAGGCGCGCAGCCTCCGCGAGTGGTTCCGGGGATTCGTCAACGACCGCAAGGGCCGGCCGCTGGCAGCGGATGCGCTGGACGACCTGCTGCCGCTGAACCGGATGCTGGCGCGCGACGAGGCGTTCGACCAGATCGCGCTGCGCGGCGACGGCGCCTCACCGGGCCTCTCAGTCCTCCGGTCGCGGCGTTGGCGGTCGCCGGACTCGCTGCTGCTGCCGATCGCCCAGGCGATGGCGGCCTTCGTCTGCGAGGAGGACTTCACCCATGTCAAGGCGTGCGAGGGCCCCGCCTGCACCCTGATGTTCGCCGACCACACCCGCGGCCACGGTCGCCGCTGGTGCAGCATGGCGATCTGCGGCAACCGGGCGAAGCAGGCCGCTCATCGGAACCGGCTCAAGCACAGAGAATAGGCAGCCCTTCAGAGGTCGCGTGGCGCCGGGAGCGTGGCCAGCCGGGCCAGCAGGTCGCGCCAGGGCGTCCCGATCGGGTCGGCCACGCCATCGAACAGCGCCGTAACGCGTGCATAGTCCTCCGGCGTGTCCAGGGTGCAGCGCAGATGGGCCATGTGCAGGGAGTCGGATGGCAGCCGCGGGCCTTGGCCGCCCCGGCGCAGGAAGGTGGTGACGTGCTCCAGGTTTCCGGGGCTGCGGTCGAGTTGGTGCGACCGGCGCAGGGCACCCACCGGCATCGCCTCGGCGGAGATCCCGTCCGGCAGGCCATCGGCCTTGTACTCGGTGCCGTAATAGTCGCCGCGGTGGATCAGCAGCTTGTCCACGATCGACCGGGCGTAGTCGCAATCGGGCACCGTGTTGTCGCAGGTCAGGCGCACGGCGATGGCCTCATCCGGCAGGTCGGCGCAGGCGCCGATGAACCGGCCCAGTACGTCGTCCCTGTCGCCGCGGAAGGTCTTGATGCCGTGGGCGTCCGCCGCGGCCGCGATCGGGTCGTCGCAGGGCCGGGCCGTCGTGGCCAGCACGGTGTCGGTCCCGTCCCGACCGGCGCGCAGGGCGGCCAGGATGGCGGCGGGAAATCCGGCGACCGGCAGCAGCGCCTTGCCCGGCAGGCGGGACGAATCGAACCGGGCCTGAAGGATGAAGCGGACCAGCACGACGGTGCCGCGGCTAGCGCTTGCGCAGCAGGAACCAGGTGCAGTCGTCCTGTGGAAAGATCGGGTCGCGCCGATAGGTGAAGCCGTAGTCGACCAGTTCCAGATCCGCGAACCGGTCGAGCAGATCGCCGCAGAAATCGCGCTTGAACAGCCGGCCCGCCTGGCCGCGGTAGGTCACCTCCACCGGGGCTGGGTTGTAATACTCGTTGACCATGATGTAGCGCGACGACATCGCATGCATCTTGTCATAGACCGGGCCCAGGCTGTCCGGATCGATGTGGATCAAGACGCCCGACGTGAACACAAAGTCGAAGGTCCGGGTGGGATCGAGATCGAGGATCGAGCCGTGAATGGCATTGTCGCCGATCAGGCCCCGGACCTCGCGGCACGCATCCTCATTGATCTCGATGGCGCTCAATTCGATGGCCGGCAATACCGAACGGATCGCAAGCAGGTTCAGGCCGACATTGGGGCCAATCTCGAAGACGGAATGGACGTCCCGGGTCATGCCGAGAATACGGGAGAACATACGGATCTTCGGCCCGAGCAAATTAATGGCACGGTTACGCGTGATATATTCGGTGCCGAACTCCCCAGCCCAGAATGTCTCTTGCGGCGTCTGGTAGCTCATCGAAACGGCTCCCGGAAATAGGGCGGGCTGAATGGCCGCGATCGTATCGGCCGATGCCGACGCTGTCATGCGCAATCGCCGGCTCCTGCGGGCTTTCCCGGGGGCCTGGAGAGGGGCGGCGCGCCAGATGATCTGAACCGCCACCCGCTTCGATCCCGGCAAGTCGGCCGTTTCGCTTTTTTAGACCCGACCCGATTGCATATATCGGTGCACACTCCATATACCATCCATCTGGATGGTATATGGATGGTTGTGTATGTCGGGCACGATGCGGAACCCTCGGTCGAAACTGGCCGACAGCGAGAAGATCACGATCAATCTCGGCTATGTCGATCTCGGCCAGATCGACCTGCTGGTGCGTGAGGGCTTCTACTCCAACCGGACCGACCTCATCCGCACCGCCATTCGCAACCAGTTGGAACGGCATGGCGACACTATCCAGCAATCCGTCGCCCGCCATCGCCTCGACCTCGGCCTTCGCCAATTCGACCGGACAGAGCTGGAAGCGGTGCGGCGCGCTGGCGAAATGCTGCACATCCAGGTCCTGGGCCTGGCCGTGATCGCCGACGACGTCACCCCCGACCTGGCCCGCGACACCATCGCCTCGCTTCACGTGCTCGGCGCCCTGCAGGCCAGTGCCGCGGTGAAGGCCGCCCTCGGCGACCGCATCCGCTGACGAAGCGGGCCCGGGGTGGCAAACGAACTCCGGCCTTAAACGAACTACCTCCGATCTCGGCCGACCCGGGCGGGCCATGCTCGTCCTGGCGGATGTCCGACACACAGGATCCCGTTGCCATGATCGCACGCCCCAAGATCGACATGCGGGAGGTGACCCGCCTCACGCGCGCTGGACGGCTTGGCGAAGCCATGGCGCTTCTGCGCGGGTCTCCCGCCGCGCCGCCATCTCCAAACTCGCCGGCTTCGAAGACCAGCTCGGCCTGGAAACCCGCCCCCGATGGGGACGCCATCATCGACATGGTGCCGCCGTCGCCGGGAACCGGCGGGACCTGGACGCCGCCCCGGCCCGGTGATCCCGACACCGCGCCGGCTGGCCAGCCGCAGGCCCGCGACGCCTTCCGCGGGTTTCTCGATCGCATTCGACGGCCCCATGGCCCCGCCGGTGGCACCGGTACAGCCGCCCGTCCCGATGCTCCGAAGCCGACGCCGGTGCCCGATGGCGCGCGGTTCGATGAGTGCAGCTACGCCGGCCAGGCGGGGCCGCGGACCTACAAGCTGTACAGTCCGTCCGGCCGTGCCGGGCAGGCGCTGCCGCTGGTGGTGATGCTGCATGGCTGCACCCAATCGCCGGACGATTTCGCCGCCGGCACCCGGATGAATGAGCTGGCGGAGGAGCAGGGCTTCCTCGTCGCCTATCCCGAACAGACCCGGTCGGCCAATGCCTCACGCTGCTGGAACTGGTTCAACCCGGGGGACCAGCGGCGTGACGGCGGCGAACCGGCGCTGATCGCCGGCATCACCCGCCAGATCATGCGCGATCACCCGGTCGATCCGGGGCGGGTGTATGTCGCCGGCCTGTCCGCCGGCGGCGCCGCCGCGGCGATCATGGGGGCGGCCTATCCCGATCTCTATGCCGCCGTCGGCGTGCATTCAGGCCTGGCCTGCGGCGCGGCCACCGACATGATGTCGGCCTTCACGGCGATGCGGCAGGGCATGCCTCCGGCGGCAGCAGGCGCAAGGCGGTCCGGCGCCGCTGTCCCGACCATCGTGTTCCATGGTGACCGCGACACCACCGTCAGCCCCGTCAATGGCGACCAGGTCCTGGCCCAGGCCGAGGCCGCGTCCCGGCTGCACAGCACGGTTCGGACAGGCACCGCCGCGGGCGGCATCGGCTACACCTGCACGGTGCGGACGGATGAGGGCGGGCGCCCGATGACCGAGCATTGGGTGCTGCACGGCGCCGGTCATGCCTGGTCGGGAGGCAGCCCGGCCGGGTCCTACACCGAACCGCGCGGGCCGGATGCCAGCCGCGAGATGATGCGCTTCTTCCGGCAGCAGCCGCCGGGCGCGACCCCGGGAACCGGATCGGCCGGCCGGTAGCCGCGGACCCTCCGGGTCCGGCTGTTCGACCGCGATCGGCGCACTCGCCGAAAATAAGTTTCCCTTCATTCTAGTGTAGCAATT
>NZ_JBYRFX010000046.1:0-18673 GCF_057815775.1 Inquilinus sp. | reverse complement strand
CCGCTCGCCCACGCCGGCGAAGACCGACACGCCGCCATGCGCCTTGGCGATGTTGTTGATCAGCTCCTGGATGGTCACCGTCTTGCCGACGCCGGCGCCGCCGAACAGGCCGATCTTGCCGCCCTTGGCGTAGGGGCTGATGAGGTCGACGACCTTGATGCCGGTGACCAGCATCTCCGCCTCGGTCGCCTGGTCGACGAACTCAGGGGCGGCGCGATGGATCGGCGAGGTCAGCTTGGCGTTGATCGGGCCGCGCTCGTCGATCGGCTCGCCGATCACGTTCATGATGCGGCCCAGCGTCTCCGGGCCGACCGGCACCATGATGGCGTTGCCGCTGTCATGCACCTTGTTGCCGCGGACCATGCCGTCGGTCGAGTCCATGGCGATGCAGCGCACGGTGTTCTCACCGAGATGCTGCGCCACTTCGAGCACGAGCTTGCGATCACCGATATCGGTGGTCAGCGCGTTCAGAATGGCGGGCAGTTCGCCATCGAACTGGACGTCCACCACGGCGCCCAGAACCTGGCTGACGCGGCCGATGACGTTGCTTCCGGTCTGGGTCTCGACCATGGTGTTCACGCTCCTCGCACTCTGTCTCTAAGCGATCGGTAGATCGGCGGCATCCGACGGGGTTGGTCCGGACCGGGCAGCGCCCGGCCGGGCCTAGATGGCTTCGGAGCCGGAGATGATCTCGATCAGCTCCTTGGTGATGTAGGCCTGGCGGGTCCGGTTGTAGACCAGCGTCAGCCGCTTGATCATGTCGCCTGCGTTGCGCGTCGCATTGTCCATCGCGGTCATGCGCGCGCCCTGCTCGGAAGCGGCGGATTCGAGCAGCGCCTTGTAGATCTGAATCGCCAGGTTGCGCGGCAGCAGCTCCGCCAGGATCTGCTCCTCGCTCGGCTCGAACTCGTAGACGATGTTCGATGCCGTGGCTTCCGCCACCGCCGGGATCGCCACGGGCACCAGCTGCTGCACCGTGATGATCTGGGCGATCGCCGATTTAAACTTGTTGTAGACGACCGAGCAGACGTCGAAATCGCCGGCCTCGAACATCGCCAGGATGCGGATCGCGACGCCGTCGGCATCGGCGAAGCCCAGACGCGGCCGGCCGAGGTCGACCACGCTCTCGACGATCAGGTTGCTGAAGTCGCGGCGCAGGCTGTCGCGGCCCTTGCGGCCGACGGTGAACAGCTTGACCGTCTTGCCCCGGCCCTGCAGCTCGCGGATCTGGCGCCGCGCCTCGCGCAGCACCGTGGCGTTGAACGCCCCGGCGAGGCCGCGATCCGAGGTGATGACGAGCAGCAGGTGCACGTCGGTCTTGCCGGTGCCGGCGATCAGCTTCGGCCCCTGGCCGGACGGGCCGGCAACGGCCGCGAGGCCGTTCAGCATCCGCTCCATCCGGTCGGCATAGGGCCGGCCGGCTTCAGCCTGGTCCTGGGCGCGGCGCAGCTTCGACGCCGCGACCATCTTCATGGCCGCAGTGATCTTCTGCGTCGACTTGACGCTCGCGATCCGGTTCCTGAGGTCCTTCAACGACGGCATGGCGCCCCGCCTTCAATCTGTGTGGTGGGTCCGACTGCCGTTCAGACGAAGGTCTTGGCGTAGTTCGAGATGAAGCCGGCCAGCTTCTCCTCGGTCGCGGGCGACAGCGCCTTCTCGGTGCGGATCGCCTCGAGAATGGCCTTGCCCTCGTCGCGCAGCGCGTCGAGCAGGCCCGTCTCGAAATCCGAGACCCGGTTGGCCGGGACGGTGTCGAGGTGGCCACGGACGCCGGCGAAGATCGACGCCACCTGCTCCTCGACCGGGAGCGGGCTGAACTGCGGCTGCTTCAAGAGCTCGGTCAGGCGCGCACCGCGGGCCAGCAGCTTCTGGGTCGAGGCATCGAGGTCCGACGCGAACTGGGCGAAGGATTCCATCTCGCGGTACTGCGCAAGCTCGAGCTTGATGCGGCCGGCGACCTGCTTCATCGCCTTGATCTGGGCGGCGGAGCCGACGCGGCTGACCGACAGGCCGACGTTGATGGCCGGGCGGACGCCCTTATAAAACAGGCCGGTTTCCAGGAAGATCTGGCCGTCGGTGATCGAGATCACGTTGGTCGGGATGTAGGCCGAGACGTCGCCGGCCTGGGTCTCGATGATCGGCAGGGCCGTCAGCGAACCGCCGCCATGCTCGTCGTTCATCTTGGCCGCGCGCTCCAGCAGGCGGCTGTGCAGGTAGAACACGTCGCCCGGATAGGCTTCGCGGCCCGGCGGGCGGCGCAGCAGCAGCGACATCTGGCGGTAGGCCACGGCCTGCTTGGACAGATCGTCATAGATGATCAGGCCGTGCATGCCGTTGTCGCGGAAGAACTCGCCCATCGCGGCGCCGGTGTAGGGCGCCAGGAACTGCAGCGGCGCCGGCTCGGACGCCGTGGCGGCCACGACGATGGTGTATTCCAGCGCGCCGTATTCCTCGAGCGTCTTGACGATCTGGGCGACCGTCGAGCGCTTCTGGCCGATGGCGACGTAGATGCAGTAGAGCTTCTGGCTCTCGTCGCCCGACTTGTTGATCTCGCGCTGGTTCAGGATCGCGTCGATCGCCACGGCGGTCTTGCCGGTCTGGCGATCGCCGATGATCAGCTCGCGCTGGCCGCGGCCGACCGGGGTCAGCGCGTCGATCGACTTCAGGCCGGTCTGCATCGGCTCATGCACCGACTTGCGCGGGATGATGCCCGGCGCCTTGACCTCGACCCGGCTCAGCTTGGCGTCGGTGATCGGGCCCTTGCCGTCGATCGGGTTGCCCAGGCCATCGACCACGCGGCCGAGCAGGCCACGGCCGACCGGGACCTCGACGATCGCGCCGGTGCGCTTGACCGTGTCGCCTTCCTTGATGGCGCGGTCTTCGCCGAAGATCACGATACCGACATTGTCGGTCTCGAGGTTCAGCGCCATCCCCTTGATGCCGTGGGGGAATTCGACCATCTCGCCGGCCTGGACGTTGTCGAGCCCGTAGACACGGGCGACACCGTCACCGACCGAGAGCACCTGGCCGACTTCGGCCACGTCGGCCTCGGTCCCGAAATTGGCGATCTGATCCTTGATGATCGCAGAGATTTCGGCGGCACGGATGTCCATCAGACGGTCCCCTTCATCGCGAGCTGTAGCTTGGCCAGTTTGGTGCGCAGGGAGCTGTCGACCATGCGCGAGCCGACTTTGACGATCATCCCGCCGAGCAGGGCAGGATCGATTTTGACATTGACCTGGACCTTGGCGCCCATGGCCTTCTTGAGCTGGTCGACCAGCGCATCGGTCTGGACGGCGGTCAGCGCCGTGGCGGCGGTGACCTGGGCCGTGACCTCGCCGCGGCGGCGCGCCAGCTCGGCCAGATAGGCGTCGATCATGGCGTCGAGCGCGAACAGGCGGCGGTTCTTGGCGACCAGACCGATGAACCGGCGCACCAGCTCGGTCACGCCGGCACGTTCCAGCACCGCGGCCATCGCCTTGCCCTGCGCGTCGCGCGACAGCAAGGGGCTGCGGACCAGACGGCGCAGGTCCTCGCTCTCGGACAACGCCGACTTCAGCCCGCGGAGATCATCCGCAGTCTGGTCCAGCGCCTTGCCCTCGTCGGCAAGTGCATACAATGCCGTCGCGTAGCTCGATGCGAGGCCGGAAATCCCTGACCCTGAGGCTGCCACCGATCGTCCCTCGATCGTTGTTGGTCGACCGTGGCAGGACGCCACGACCGCCGAATGTTCGGGGGGCTCTATCGCACAACAAAAGGCTGCCCGAGGCCCCACCCTTCCACTCGGCGCGCCGTCATCTAACATAGCGCCTAGGGGTGTGCAACCGGCATCCCGCCGCGTTTTCCACGAGAGAGCGCAGGATGTAGAGTATCGCGACTGATTCGCATCATCCCGAGGCCGGAATGCCGCACGACCATACACCCGGCGCAACCCCGCACCATCATGGTCCTGAGGAGGAGCATGATGGTGCCGGGCATGACCATGCCGGGCATGGCCACGGGCCGGGCCATGCGCATCATCATCACGGCATGCCGGAAGGGGCCGATGGCGAACGCCGGCTGCTGATCGCGCTGGCAATCACCGCCGGCTTCATGCTGGTCGAGGCGGCGGGCGGCTGGTTTGCCAACTCCCTGGCCCTGCTCGCCGATGCCGGGCACATGCTGACCGATGCCGCGGCGCTGGGCATGGCCTGGCTGGCGGCGCGCATGGCCCGCCGGCCGCGCGACGCCCGGCGCTCCTACGGCTATGGCCGGGTGCAGGTGCTGGCCGCCTTCGCCAACGGCATCGTGCTGATCGCGGTGGTCGCCGGCATCGTGGTCGAGGCCGCCAGCCGGCTGGCCGACCCGGCCCCGGTCGCCGGCGGGCTGATGATGGCGATCGCGGCGGCCGGGCTGGTTGCCAACCTCGTCGCCTTCCGCGTACTGCAGGGCGGCGACCGCGCAAACCTGAACCTGCGTGGCGCCGCGCTGCATGTGATGGGCGACCTGCTCGGCTCGATCGGCGCCCTCGGCGCCGGCGCCGTCATCCTGCTGACCGGCTGGACGCCGATCGACCCGATCCTGTCGGTGCTGGTGTCGCTGCTGGTGCTGCGCAGCGCCTGGTCGATCCTGCGCGAATCCGGCCATGTGCTGGTCGAGGGCTCACCCGACCGGATCGACGAGGCGGCGCTGAGCGCGGCCATCGTCGCGGGCGTGCCTGACGTGATCGACGTGCATCACGTCCATGCCTGGACCCTGACGCCGGACCGCCCGATCGTCACGCTGCACGCCCGGCTGTGCGAGGGCGCCGATTCCGACCAGGCGGTGGCCGCGGTGATCCGGTTGCTGCGCGACCGGTTCGGCATCGAGCATGCCACCGTGCAGGCCGAATTCGAGCTGTGCGCTGACGTTCAGACAGCGCCGCGACACTAAGCGCAACGTGGCCGAGCGGAAAATAGCGATCCCCAGTTCCCCTTTTTGCTCGAAAGCGGTAATTATTCGACATAATGACGTGTATTTTGATGCCCATGGCCCGGTCCGATATTCCGGACTGCGGGCCCGAGAGGTGATGATGGGCCATAATCGAGCTCTTGCTCGCGACGCGGATCCGATGTCGATCTGCCGCAACGTCACGGTTGCCGGCCGACGCACCAGCGTCCGCATGGAAATCGCATTCTGGGACGGCCTGATGGAGATCTGTGCCCGCGAGCAGGTCGGCCTGAACGAGATCTGCACCCGGATCGACGCGGCCCGCAGGGGCAGCGGCCTGACCGGGGCGCTGCGTGTTTTCGTGCTGTGCTATTTCCGCGAACTGACGCGCCGGCCGGCGCCGATGCAGGTGCCGGTCCATGCCTCGATGCAGACCCCGCCGGCATTGCTGGCGGCCGCGCTCGAAGGCGTGATCGGCGCCCGGGCCTGAGAGACCGTTTGTAAATGCTACTGGTGCGGCCGTCTGACGGCGGTTTCTCCGCTTCCGGTGCTCACGGACCCAAACGTCCGCTGCGCGCCGGTTCTCGAAACCACCACCAGCCGACTCTCACCAGCGCATTTCCAAACGGCCTCTAGGAAGGCATGAGGCGTAGGTTGGGTTCGCCGCGGCGAATCCAACACCCGACGCTTTACGGCAGTTCGTCCCAGACCAGCCGGTCGATCGCGGCTGCCGGGCGCAGCCCGTGGCGCTCGGCTGCGGCCGCGAGCTTGTGCGCATCCGGCCGGCCGGTCGCGGCATTGCGCAGCTCGGCACCATGGATGCCGCCGACCACGAACAGCCCGTCGATCCCCGCCGCCGCGGCGCCGGCCATGTCGGTGTGGAAGCTGTCGCCGATCGCCAGCACCCGGGCCGGGTCGGGCCGGCCGAGCAAGTCGAAGCAGCGGCGATAGACCGGCGGATGCGGCTTGCCGTGGTAGAACACCTGGCCGCCCAGCGTCTCGTAATGCTGGGCCAGCGCGCCGGCGCAGATCTGCATCCGGCCGCCGACGATGACGACGATGTCGGGGTTGGCACAGATCATCGGCAGGTTGCGCGCGGCGGCCGCCTGCAGCAGCGGCGCATGGTCCTCGACCCGTTCCTCCGGGTCGTCGATGCCGGTGTTCAGCACGAAATCGGCATCGGCCACCGCGTCGACCCGGTAGATGTCGTCGACCCCCTCATAGACATCGGAGTCGCGCTCCGGCCCGAGATGGAGGAAACGTTCGCCGAGCGCCTGGTGGAAATCGTCGTCGCGCGCGGCCAGCGCCAGATGCGCCGCCTCGCCCGACGACAGGATGGCGTCCCAGCAATCCTCCGGCACGCCGATCTGGGCCAAGCGCTGCACCACCGACGCCACCCGCCGCGGCGCGTTCGACAGCAGGCAGACCTGCAGGCCTTCGCCGCGCAGCCGCTGCAGGCAGTCGATCACGCCGGGATAGGGGGTGACGCCGTCATGCACGACGCCCCAGAGGTCGACGATATAGGCGTCGTAGCGGTCGCGGATCGCGGCAATGCCGTCGATAATCGGAATGCTGTCGGTCATCCGTGCAGGCCTGTTCGTCCCATTCCGATCTTGTGCCATGCCGCGGAAGGCGGCGCCACCGGCGCCGCCCCGGGTCAGGCCGTATGCAGATCCTCGCCCTGGCCCTTCAGTCGCGCCGCCAGCGAGGCTTCCAGGAACTGGTCGATGTCGCCGTCCAGCACCGCGGATGAGGCGCTGGTTTCGATCCCCGTGCGCAAATCCTTCACCATCTGGTAGGGCTGCAGCACATAGCTGCGGATCTGGTGACCCCAGCCGATCTCTGACTTCTCGGCGTTCAGCGCATCGGCCTGGGCCTCGCGGATCTTCAGCTCGCGCTCGTAGAGGCGGGCACGCAGCATGTCCATCGCCATGGCCCGGTTGCGATGCTGCGACCGGTCGTTCTGGCAGGCGACGATGACGCCGGTCGGCATATGGGTGATGCGGATCGCCGAATCCGTCTTGTTCACATGCTGGCCGCCGGCGCCGGAGGCCCGGTAGGTGTCGACCTTCAGATCCTTGTCCAGGATCGTGATCTCGATCGTGTCATCGACCACCGGCGACACCGACGCCGAGGCGAAGCTGGTGTGGCGCCGCGCCGCGCTGTCATAGGGGCTGATCCGGACCAGGCGGTGCACGCCCGATTCGGTCTTCAGCCAGCCATAGGCGTTGTGGCCCTTGATCAGCACCGTCGCGGATTTGATCCCGGCCTCTTCGCCCGGGCTCTCTTCCAGCCATTCGACCTTGAAGCCGTGCTGTTCCGCCCAGCGCACATACATGCGCAGCAGCATCTGGCCCCAATCCTGGGCCTCGGTGCCGCCGGCGCCGGCGTTGACCTCGAGATAGCAGTCATTGCTGTCGGCCTCGCCGGACAGCAGGCTTTCCAGCTGGCGCTTGGCCACCCGCTCGGCCACCTTGCCCAGCTCGGCCTCGGCGTCGGCCAGCACCCCGGCATCGTCTTCGGCCTCGGCCAGCTCGATCAGGCCGAGCGCATCCTCGTAAGCGCCCGCCAGCTTCCGGTAGGCGCCGATGGCGTCATCGAGATGGGTGCGCTCGCGCAGCAGAGTCTGCGCCTTGCCCGGGCTGTCCCAGAGCTTGGGATCCTCGGAAAGGGTGTTCAGTTCGTCCAGTCGGCGGAGTGAGTTATCCCAGTCAAAGAGACCTCCTCAGCAGCGCGAGCGACTGCTTGATCTCGTTGGCCTTGGCTTCGGTCTCGGCACGCATCGGCGCGCTCCTCTCGAAAATCCATTTGTGTGAAGCGGGATGTATGACGGATCGGCCGCAAGGTAAAGGCCGGGGCCGGAAAACCGTCGGGAATCCCTCAATCCAGCCCGTCGCCAAAGGCGTCGAGCAGGATCCGGGTCGGCACCAGCCGCGCGGGCCGGCCGGGGGCGAACCAGACGACGGCGTTCTGGCCGAAGCTCTCGGCCAGCTCCAGCAGGTCGTCGAGCGGCATGCCGGGCACCAGCAGCCCCTGCTCCGCCGGCCAGGCCCCATCCAGCGCTGCGCCGGTGTGCGGCAGGGCGTCGAAGCCGTGGCCGCGCACCGCCGCCGCCAGCCCCGCCCGCGCCGTGGCGTTCTCGGCCTCGGTCAGGCGATGGCTGCGCGGATTGTCGGCAGTGATGAAGCCGGCCCCACCGGCACCGCGGCGGGTCAGCCACGCCTCGGCCGCCGGGTTGCGCCGGTCGACCCGCACATCATGCTCGACCCCGTCGGCGACGAAGAGGTAGCGGGTGTCGCGATAGGCTTCGAGAAGCGTGATGAAGGCCGCGAGATCCATCGTCCACCCCTGCTGTCGTGCCGGCGGACGATGGCTCCGGCTGGAAACGCCGTGTCAGCCAGCCCGTTCGGTCGTCGGGTCGATCATCTTGCGCACCTCGGTGATCTTCGTCGCCGGGAAACCGCTGATCTCGGCATGCTTGCGGATCACGGCCTCGTCCTGGGCAAGATAGACGCAGAACGTCTTGTTGTCGGCGACATAGCTTTCGACCCACTGGATGTCGGGGCCGATCTGGCGCAGGGCGTCGTTGGACTTGGCCGCGGCGCCGCGCAACTGGTCGCGGTCCAGGGTGCCGACAGCCGGAATGTCACGTTCGATGATGAACTTGCGAAGAGCCATGGTTTCCTCCTGGGGGATGGTACGGTTGGTCGTGCCTTGTCCCCATTGCTCCGCTTGATCCGGGATGCGGCTGCCGGTCAGTACAGGCCGCCGGTCCCGGTTGTCGCTTCCGGCACGCTGTCGCCGAAGCTGGTCGATCCGTCGCCGGTGCCGGTGCCGCCGCTGCCGTCGAGCCGGTCGAGGGCATAGCCCGTGCCGGGTTCGGTGCCCGGGCGGAACGCTTCCCAGATCGTGTTGCCGTCGCTGCCATAGGCGGGCTGGCCGGTCTGCCGGTCGATCTTGACCAGGCTGACCCCGGGCGGGATGCGGAACGGCGGCACGTCCTTGCCCGTGAGGGCGGCAGACATGAAGTTGCCGAAGACCGGCAGCGCCGCGGTGGCGCCGAATTCGTGCTCGCCCAGCGATTTCGGCTCGTCGTAGCCGACATAGATCGCGACCACCAGGTCGGGGGCGAAGCCGACGAACCAGGCGTCCTTGGCGTCGTTGGTGGTGCCGGTCTTGCCGGCCAGGGTGAAGCCCAGCTTGTTCAGCGCCGCGCCGGTGCCGCGCTGGATCACGCCCTGCAGGATCGAGGTCATCTGATAGGCCGAGACCGGGTCGGCGATCTGCTCGCGCGTGTCGGGGATGACAGGTGTCGCCTGGTCGGCCCAGGGCTGGCTGCAGGCGTCGCAGGGCCGGTCGTCATGCCGGTAGATGGTCTTGCCGTTGCGGTCCTGGATCCGGTCGATGAAGGTCGGGATGATCTTCTTGCCGCCATTGGCGATCTGGCCGTAGCCCGCCGCCATCTGCAGCGGCGTGGTCTCGCCCGCGCCCAGCGCCATGGAATAGAGCAGCGGCATGTCCTTGTAGACGCCGAAGCGCTGGGCCGTGTCGCGCACCTTGTCCAGGCCGAGGACCTGCAGCAGGCGCACCGTCATCGCATTGCGCGACTTCTCCACGCCGACCCGCAGCGGCATCGGCCCCAGGAAGGTGTGGTCGTCATTCTCCGGCTCCCAGGTCGAGGTGCCGGTGTCGATCGAGATCGGCGCGTCGTCGATGATTGTGGTCGGGGTGTAGCCGGCCTCGAGCGCGGTCAGGTAGACGAAGGGCTTGAAGCTCGACCCCGGCTGCCGCACCGCCTGGGTGCCGCGGTCGAATTCGCTCATCGCATAGTCGTAGCCGCCGGAGATCGCCATCACCCGCCCGGTGTTGGGATCGAGCGCGACCAGCGCGCCCTGCACGTCGGGGATCTGGCGCAAGCCGAATTCCTGCGGGATCGCCTTGTCCTCCGGCACCGGGCCGGTCGGCTCGACCAGCACCACGTCGCCCTTGGCCAGCACGTCAGCCGGCTTGCGCGGCTCGGCACCGACATTCTGGTTCGACCGCCAGGGCCGCGCCCATTTCATCCCGGCAAAGGGGATGGTGCCGCGGCTCTTGTCGGAGAAGCCGATGGCGGCGGCCTTGGCGTCGACATCCAGCACCACGGCCATCTGCCAGTCGCCGGCGCCGGCCGGCCGGTCGATCGCGGCCAGCTGCCCGGACCAGTCGTCGAAGGCCTGAATCTTCTTCAGCGGCCCGCGCCAGCCATGCCGGGTGTCGTAGCTGCGCAGCCCGGTGCGCAGCGCCTGGTCGGCCAGATCCTGCAGATGCGGGTCGAGCGAGGTGCGCACCGACAGCCCGCCCTGGTACAGCGCGTCGGAGCCATAGAGGCGCTGCAGCTCACGCCGGACCTCCTCGGCGAAATAGTTGGCGCTGACGAACTCGACCTGCCGCCGATCCTTCGCCACCAGCGGCTCGGCCAGGGCGGCGGTGGCCTGGTCCTGGGTGATGGCGCCGTCTTCCAGCAGCCGGCCGATCACGTAGTTGCGGCGATTCACCGCACCTTGCATGTTGGTCTTCGGATCGTAGCTGCTGGGCGCCTTCGGCAAGCCGGCCAGGAACGCGGCCTCGGATACGGTCAGGTCCCCAAGCGGCTTGTTGAAATAGGCCAGGGCCGCCGCCGCCACGCCATAGGCGCCGCGGCCGAGATAGATCTGGTTCAGGTACAGCTCGAGGATCTGCTGTTTCGAGAAGGCGCTTTCGATGCGCAGCGCCAGCAGCACCTCGCGGATCTTGCGGCTGATCGCCCGGTCCGGCGTCAGGAAGAAGTTGCGCGCGACCTGCTGGGTGATGGTCGAGGCGCCTTCGACCCGCTTGTGGGACAGGTAGTTCTGGACGCCGGAGATCGCGGCGCGGGCGATGCCCTGCATGTCGATGCCGGGATGCTCGTAGAAGCGCTGGTCCTCTGCCGAGACGAAGGCCTGCGCCACCAGCGGCGGGATCGCCGCGAAGGGCACGAACAGCCGGTTCTGGCTGGCGTATTCGGCCATCAGCCGGCCGTCGGCCGCGTGCAGGCGCGTCGTGATCGGCGGCGCGTAGTCGGCCAGCTGCTTGGTGTCCGGCAGGTCGCGGCCGAAATAGGTCGCGGCCGCGAACACGCCGACGGCGGCGATCACGAGCAGGAGGATGAGGGAGGACAGGAGCCAGCCGATCAGGCGCATCAGACCGTTGGGGGTATGGGTGGGCGGCGGTCCGCCATCCCGGTCGTTGCCGGGGCGGATCGATGGACCGGCCTTCGCAGCAGAAGCGGATAGGCCGCGATTGTGTTCCGCTGATGACGAGGGCCCGGTGTTACCACGATGGCCGCCGCAAGTCAGGCCTTTGCCGCGCAGCATCCGTTACCGCTGAAATCTTCCATTGTCGAGACCGCGGCACCCCGGTATCGTGACCACGCGACAGTCTGTCCGATCGGTTGACAGGGTGTCCGGACATCCGGGCGCCCGGGTCGGCCGCGTGGATGTGCACCGATTTCCGCCGTGGAACGTTCCGTCGAACGGCCGGCATTGCGGTGCGCATTTGCGAGTGTCGGACGACATTGAGGATCAACTCGAGGCCGTGCCCCGGCGCATACCGCGTTCGGACCGGTTGTTGCGAACCCTCCCGTCTGGCCTGCTGCGAAGCGCCGTTCTCGGGTGATCACGGTTCGCGCAGCCGGCGGTTTCGGCAGGACAATGACGCGCCGCAGCCCCCTCGGTCGCGCGGGGTCGCAGGCAGCGTCGCCAGGGTTTGTACATGGCGAAAAGAATGCTGGTGGACGCCACCCATGCGGAAGAAACGCGGGTGGTGGTACTGGACGGCAACCGTCTCGAGGAGTTCGATTTCGAGACCGAAGCCAAGAAGCAACTAAAAGGCAACATCTACCTGGCCAAGGTGACGCGGGTCGAACCCTCGCTCCAGGCCGCCTTCGTCGAGTATGGCGGGAACCGTCACGGCTTCCTGGCCTTCTCGGAAATCCACCCCGACTACTACCGGATCCCGATCGCCGACCGTGAGGCGATCCTGGCGCGTGAGGCCAAGGAAGCCCGCGACGCGCAGGCCGCCGATGAGGCCGACGATGAGGCCGAGGCCAAGCCGGCCGAAGCCGAAGCCGAGGCAAAGCCGGCACCGCGCCGGCGCCGCAGCCGCGGCGACCGCCGCCCGGCCCGCAGCGATGCGGCATCGGGCCCGAGCGAGGCGGTGGGTGGCGACGCTGCGCCTGAGGGCGAGAGCTTCGGCGAGACCCTGTCGAGCGAAGGCGACAGCGGCCCGGTCGGGCTGGCCCCGGCCATCGAATCGCCGCGCGGCGACGACCCGACCACGGCCGAGGGCGAGAACGGTCACGACCAGAATGGTCATAGTGACCGGGGCCATGACGGCGAGACCAACGTCGAGGTCATGGGCGGCGACGAGACCGAAGAGGCGCGCGACCGCCGCTCGAAGCTGCCGAACTACCGCAACTACAAGATCCAGGAGGTCATCAAGCGCCGCCAGATCATGCTGCTGCAGGTGACCAAGGAAGAGCGCGGCAACAAGGGCGCCGCGCTGACCACCTATCTCTCGCTCGCCGGCCGCTACTGCGTGCTGATGCCGAACACGCCGCGTGGCGGCGGCATCAGCCGGAAGATCGCCAATCCCAAGGATCGCAAGAAGATGAAGGCGATCATGGATGACCTGGACGTGCCGGACGGCATGGCGGTCATCCTGCGGACGGCGGGGCTGGAGCGGACCAAGCTGGAGATCCGGCGCGACCTCGACTACCTCTTGCGGCTGTGGGATTCGATCCGCCAGACGACGCTGCAGTCGACCGCGCCCTGCGCCATCCATGAGGAAGCGAACCTCATCAAGCGCGCGATCCGCGACCTCTATTCCAAGGACATCGACGACGTCCAGGTCGCCGGCGAGGAAGGCTACCGCACCGCCAAGGACTTCATGCGCATGCTCATGCCGAGCCATGCCAAGAAGGTCCAGCGCTATGAGGACGGCAACGTCCCGCTGTTCCACCACTTCAATGTGGAGGGGCAGATCGATGCGATGCACAGCCCGGTCGTGCAACTGCGCTCGGGCGGCTACATCGTCATCAACCCGACCGAGGCGCTGGTCTCGATCGACGTCAACTCCGGCCGCTCGACCCGCGAGCGGAACATCGAGGAGACCGCGTACAAGACCAACCTGGAGGCCGCGGACGAGGTGGCCCGCCAGCTGCGCCTGCGCGACCTGGCCGGGCTGATCGTCATCGACTTCATCGACATGGAGGACGACCGCCACAACAAGGCGGTCGAGCACCGGCTGAAGGAGGCGATGCGGCAGGACCGCGCCCGCATCCAGATCGGCCGGATCAGCGCCTTCGGCCTGCTCGAACTGTCGCGCCAGCGGCTGCGCCCGAGCCTGATGGAGACGCATTTCGAGACCTGCGCCCATTGCGGCGGCCTGGGCATGACCCGGACCACCGGCTCGGCGGCGCTGTCGGTGCTGCGTGCCATCGAGGAAGAGGGCATCCGCAAGCGCGCCGCCGAGGTCGCGGTGCATGTCGCGACCCCCTTGGCGCTCTATCTGCTCAACCAGAAGCGCGACGGCCTGGCCGACATCGAGCGGCGCTACGGCCTGCGCGTGCTGATCGAGGGCGACGACAGCCTGATCCCGCCGGCCCACCGGATCGAGCGCACCCGCGCCCGCACCGAGGAGCTGCCGGGCCATGTCGCGCCGATCGACACCGTCCGGATCATGGCCGAGACCGATGCCGCGCTGGAGCGCGAGGCGGCCGAGGTCGAGGATGAGCCCGAAGACGAGGTCGAGGTCGAGGCCGAGGTGGCGAAGGAGCCGGCGCGGCAGTCGCAGCGCCAGGCCCAGCCCGCCCAGCAGCAGCATCGGCCGGACGCCCAGCAGGCCCAGGGCCCACAGGGCGACAGCGACGGTCGTGGCGGTCGCCGCCGCCGCCGCCGCCGGGGTCGCCGGCGTGGCGACGAGGGCCATCAGGCCGACCAGCCGGCCGCGGTCGCGGCCGATGGCAGCTTCGGCTACGACCCGCGCGACGCGGAGAGCGAAGGCGACGAGCACCAGACCGAAGGCTTCGAGTCCGCGGCGGCACCCGCTGCCGGGCATCACGCCCCGGCCGCCGAGACCGCCGATGCCGTGACCGTCGCGGCCGAGCCTGTGGCGGCCGAGGCCCCGGCAGAAGCTGCCCCGACCGAAACAGCGGCGACCGAAGCAGCGGCGGTCGAAGCCGTCGCTGGCGACGCGGTGCCAGCCGACGCTGCCGCAGCCGCGGCTGCAGCCGAAGAGGACGCGGAGGCCAAGAGCCGCCGTCGCGGCCGTCGCGGTGGCCGTCGCCGCAAGGCAGACGAGACCGAAGCCGGTGAGGCCGTGGCCCCTGAAGCCGTGGCCCCTGAAACCGTGGCAGCGGATGCTGTCGCGACGGAGCCGGCCCCGGTCGAAGCCGCAGCCGCGGTGATCGAGCCGGAACCGGAGCCGGCGCCGGCGCCGGTCGAAGTGGAGGCCGAGGCGCCGAAGCCGAAGCGCCGCGCGCCGCGCCGCAAGAAGACCGATCCGGTGGCGGAGCCCGTCGTCGAGGCGGTCGCCGCCGAGCCGGCTGCAGCGGAACCGGCCGCAGCCGAGCCCGCCGCGGTCGAAGCCGAGGCGGAGCCGGCACCGGTGGCGCCGGTCAATGGTGCGGCCGAGCCGGCAGCACCGGAGATCGCGCCGGAGCCGACGCCTGACAACCTGGCGGTCGAGGCGAATCAGGTGGTCAACCAGCCGCCCGAGGCCCCGAAGCGCGGCTGGTGGCGGCGCAGCGAAGACTGAGCCCCACCGGCTCAGTGCCCCGTGAATGAAGAACCCGCCCGGCCAGTCCGGGCGGGTTTTTCTCTGCCGATCACCTATATTGCATCAATGGTCTGTTGATTTTTTATTATTGACACGCCGTGACGTATGTTAGAGGGTCGGCCTCGATCTTCGGGTCCGCGGGATTTTGACGGAAGCAGCTTGCGCCGCGTCACCAAACGCTAAAGCGCCACGACGTGAGTTCGTGGTTCCGGCACGCGATGCTGAGGAGCCGACCGATGTCTTCGACCCTGTTCCCGACCTTCCTCTCCGCCGCACCGGCCCGGAGCCTGTCGCTCCCGGCCCGCATGCGATGCGCCTGTTGTCCCTGCTGTTGACCGCGGGTATCGCCCCGCCGCCTGCCGCCACGACCAGACGCAGCGCCCCCTCATCCGGGCGCACCCCCGAGAGGATCTTCCGATGGCTGACGCCTTCATCATCGTCGCCGGTGGCCTGACCGCCGGCATCATCACCCGCGAACCGCGCGGTTTCCGCTTCTATGCCTCCGACGCGGCGTTCACGCCGCTCGAAGGCCGCCTGTTCCGCACCACCCGGGCTGCCGGGCGGGCGGCCCATGCGGCGCTGAGCACCATCAGCCGCCGCCAGAATCGGCCCCAGCAGGCCCAAGCCTGATCCCGAGAAGGGGCGGCGGGACCACCGCCGCCCGCAGACCCGACCGAATGCAGGAGCACACCATGTCCCTTTCCCCGCTGAAGCGCAGCCTGTTCGGCTTGGCGCTGGGCCTCGTCCTCGGCGCCGCCACCACCGGCAGCGCCTACGCCGCCAGCATCAAGCTCGGCGTCATGGGCGGCAGCGAGGAGGAGATTGCCGAGGTCGCCAAGCAGGTGGCCGCCAAGCACGGCCTCGATGTTGAGCTGGTCACCTTCTCCGACTACGCCATCCCGAACGAGGCGCTGGAGAACGGCGAGCTCGACGCCAACGCCTTCCAGCACAAGCCGTATCTCGACGCCCAGATCGCCGCCCGCGGCTATCACATCGTCCCGATCGGCTTCACCATCGTCGAGCCGATCGGCCTGTACTCGAAGAAGATCGCCAGCCTCGACAAGCTGCCGGACGGCGCCAAGATCGGCATCCCGAACGACCCCAGCAACGGCGGCCGGGCGCTGAACCTGCTGGCCGCGCACGGGTTGATCAAGCTGTCGGACGGCAAGGGCCTGAACCCGTCGCTGCTCGACGTCTCGGAGAACCCGCACAAGTTCGAATTCTCCGAACTCGATGCGGCGCAACTGACGCACGCCCTGCCGGATCTCGACGGCGCCATCATCAACACCGACTATGCGCTGAATGCCGGGCTGGATCCGCGCAAGGACGCGCTGATCGCCGAAAGCCGCACCGACAACCCCTATGGCAACTTCATCGCCGCCCGCGCCGCCGACAAGGACCGGGCTGATCTGAAGACCCTGGTCGAGGCCTACCAGTCGCCCGAGGTGAAGCAGTTCCTGGAGACCCGGTTCAAGGGCGCCATCCTGCCGGCCTGGTAAGGCGGCACGCCCCACCCTTCGGCAAATTGGCCCATGATGCGGCCCGGACCGAGCGATCGGTCCGGGCCGTTCCGTTTCCGGCAACCGGTTCCGAGCATCCGACCGATTTTCGGTATACTCGTGCTATCTGCTATCCGACCTTTCATCGAAGCTCATTTTCATCGGCGACAAGACGCATTGCGGGAGGGGCACATGGCGGTCATCAACGGCACGAGCGGTAACGACACGCTGATCGGCACGGCGGCGGCCGACGTCATCAACGGCCTGGGCGGCGATGACATGCTGACGGCCTTCAACGGGACGATCGCCGGCGACGTTTTCGACGGCGGCGATGGCACCGACACGGTGTCCTATGTCTACACCCAGGCGATCGCCGATCTGGGAACCGGTGTCGGCACCGTTGGCCATGAGACGCACACGCTTCTCAACATCGAAAATCTCTGGGGTGGACGATACGACGACCGATTGACCGGCAACGGCGCGGCGAACAGTCTCCGCGGCGGCGACGGGAACGACATCCTCCATGGCGCCGGAGGCAACGATATCCTGGAAGGCGGCGCCGGCGGTGACACGCTCGACGGCGGCGCCGGCCAGGATACCGTCGTCTATGCCGGCATGCGCGAATATGACGAGTGGGGCCAATGGGTCGGATACGGTGTGACCGTGGATCTGGGCCACGGCACCGCCAGCCGCGCCGATGCCTCCTCCGACATCCTGACCAGCATCGAGAATGTCAGCGGCTCGGCTTATGACGACACACTCTCCGGCGACAGCGGACAAAACCGGCTGCGGGGCGGCGCGGGTGACGACGTCCTCACCGGTGCGGGCGGCGCCGACGTGCTGGACGGCGGCGACGGCTTCGACACCGCTTCCTATGCCGGTGCCACCGCCTGGGTCGCCATCGATCTCGCCAAGGGCACGGGCAGCGCCGGTGATGCGGCCGGCGACACCCTTTCCGGCATCGAGCTCGTGATCGGCTCGTCCCACGGCGACATCCTAAGGGGCGATGCAGCGGCCAATCTGTTCGACGGCGGGGCGGGCGCCGACATCCTGGACGGGCGGGCCGGGATCGACACCGTGACCTATGAAAGGTCCGCATCCGGGGTCCAGGTGTCTCTTCTGGCCGGGGCCGGGGCCGGGACCGGCAGCGGCGGCGATGCCCAGGGCGACGTTCTGACCGGCATCGAAGCCCTTCGCGGCTCCGGCCGCGACGACATTCTGGTCGGCGACGCGGGGGCCAATACCCTTGATGGCGGCGATGGCAATGATCGGCTGGAAGGCGGGGCCGGCAGCGACTTTCTCCAAGGCGGGGCCGGTTCCGACACGGCGTCCTATGCGGGGTCTGCAACCGGCGTATCGGTCGATCTCGGGACCGGCACCAACAGCGACGGCGATTTGCTCGGCGGCATCGAGAATCTCACCGGGTCCGGCCATGCCGATACCCTCCGGGGCGACAACGGCGACAATGTTCTCGAAGGCGGGGCGGGGGCCGATGTCCTCGACGGCGGCACCGGCGCGGACACCGCCTCCTACGAACGCTCCGCCGCGGCCGTCCAGATCTCCCTGCTGGCCGGCACGGTCGGCGGCGGGGATGCGCAGGGCGACAGCCTGACCAGCATCGAGAATCTGTTTGGATCGGCCTGGAACGACGTCCTGGCCGGCGATGCCGGCGACAATCGGATCAATGGTGGGGCGGGCAACGATCGGATCGATGGCGGAACGGGCACGGACACCCTGCTGGGCGATGCCGGCAACGATCGGATCGATGGCGGGACTGGACGCGACTACGTGTATGGCGGTGGCGGCGACGATTGGCTCGTGGGCGGCGCCGGTGACTTTACGTTGAGCGGCGATGTCGGCAGCGACACCGTCTCCTATGCCGCGTCTGCCGCTGCTGTGCAGATCGCCCTGACGAGCTCGTCTGTCTATGGCCACGGCGGCGACGCCGAGGGCGTCACGCTCCAGAGCATCGAGAACATCGTCGGCTCGCGCTTCGCCGACACGCTGACCGGCGGCGCCGAGCAGAACCGCTTCGAAGGCGGCGCCGGGGCGGATACGCTGGATGGCGGCCTGGGCATCGACACCGCGTCCTATGCCGGATCGGCCGCCGGGGTGGTGGTGAACCTGCTGGGCGGTATCGGTTTCGGCACCGGCCACGGCGGCGATGCCGAAGGCGACGTGCTGCGCGGCGTCGAGAACCTGGTCGGCTCGGCCCAGGCCGACACCCTGTCCGGCGATGGCGGCGACAATGTCCTGGAAGGCGGCGCGGGAGCCGACTTCCTGTTCGGCCGCGCCGGCACGGACATCGCCTCCTATGCCGGATCCGCCGCCGGGGTGACGGTGCAGCTGACCGGCGGCGGATCGGGGCAGCCCACCGGGGTCGGCATCGGCACCAGCGGCGACGCGGCGGGAGACCGGCTCTACGACATCGA
>NZ_JBYRFX010000045.1:0-11972 GCF_057815775.1 Inquilinus sp. | reverse complement strand
ACCCTCTATGCCGTCATCGCCATCATCGTCGCCGGCGTGGTCTGGGCCTCGGTGTCCTCGGTCGACGAGATCGTGGCCGCACCGGGCAAGCTGATCACCACCCAGCCCAACCTGATCGTGCAGCCGCTCGAGACCTCGGTCATCCGGTCGATCGACGTGACCGTGGGCCAGACGGTCCGCGCCGGCCAGCGGCTGGCCGCGCTGGACCCGACCTTCACGCAATCGGATGTCGAACAGCTGCGCGGCAAGGTCGCGGCGCTGGACGCCCAGATGGACCGGATCGAGGCGGAGCTGGCCGGCCAGCCCTATGAGCCGGCGGCCGACGCATCCCCGGATGCGGTGCTGCAGATGCGCTTCTATGCCCAGCGCAAGGCGGCCTACGACACCCAGCTGCAGAATTTCGACGACCAGATCGCGCGGGCGGAAGCCAACCTTTCGGTGAACCGGGATGCGGAGCCACTGCTGGTGGAACGGGTGGACACCCAGCGCCAAATCGAGCAGATGCGCCAGACCCTGATGGCCGACCAGACCGGCTCGAAGCTGAACTATCTGCTGTCGCATGACGCGCGCCTCGACATCCAGGCGGCGCTGTCCAAGAACCATGGCGAGCAGATCGAGATGACGCACGCCATCGCGAAGGCCCGGTCGGAACGGCAGGCCTTCATCGAAGAGTTCCGGCGGGCGGCCCTGGAAGACCTGGTCAAGGCACGCGACACGCATGAGGCCACGGCCGAGGAACTGAAGAAGGCCGTGCTGCGGCGCGACATGATCATGCTGACCGCGCCGGCCGATGCGGTGGTGCTGGATATCGCGCAGCGGTCGGTCGGGTCGGTGGTGCGCGAGGCCGAACCCCTGTTCACGCTGGTGCCGCTCGACGTCCCGCTCGAGGCCGAGGTCACGATCGCCAGCCGCGACATCGGGCAGCTCGGCGCCGACGAGCCGGTCCGGCTGAAGCTCGATGCCTTTCCGTTCCAGAAGCACGGCACCGCCGCCGGCGTGGTCAGGACCATCAGCCAGGATGCCTTCCTATCCGGCAACAAGGATGAGAAAGGGGTGAATCCCGCGGCGCCGATGGTTTATCGCGCCCGCGTCCGGCTGACCGATACGACGCTGCGATCCGTGCCGCCCACCTTCCGCCTGCTGCCCGGCATGACCGTGGTGGCCGAGATCAAGGTCGGCCGGCACAGCGTGCTGTCCTACTTCCTCTATCCGCTGCTGCGCGGCCTGGACGAGAGCATCCGCGAGCCCTGAGTCCATTGTGAGATCAGTGCATCGATCCATGGGTGCCTGGAAAACAGGTGGTGATGCTGGCTACCCGCCCCGCGGATCCAGCACCGGCGATCATTCCGGCACCGTGCCGTTGTTCCAGGGGTGACAAGCCATCGCATGCTATTGAAGGGGTTTGACAGCGGCACCGGAAGAGACGGCAACCAATTGATTTAGTTTACAATTCTTCGCCCTGAGATTTGCCGATTGGGATACGCCGTACATTTCTCCCTCCTTTTGATCCAGATCGAAGGGTCATTCGTAAATTATATCAAATGCAACGCAATACCGCATTAACTCACACCCCATTGAAGTTGGCCCGCATGATGGAAAAGGTTGCCACGACAGCGGAACGCAACAATCACGCGATATCCCGATCGCGTCTCCAGGAAGATGCAACCGGACCGGGAGGCGCGCGATGCCGGCGTCGCTGACGACCAACGCCCCCCTGATCACTGTCATCGATTCCCGTACGCTTCAGCTCGACAGCCTCGTCAGGGCGTTGAGCGCGGATAAGGTCACCTTCCAGGTCCAGGGCTTCACAGGGATCCGGGAATGGAGCGTCGCCGCCAACGGCCGGCAATCATCGGCCATCCTGTTCGGAATTGGCGGGAAGCACGGAGACGCGCCGGAAGTTGTGGCAGATCTCCAGGCATTGGCGCGGGACTATGAGGATGTGCCGGTGGTCGTACTCGGCGATACTGAGGAGCCATCGCACATTGTCGGCGTGTTGGCGCTTGGCGCCCGCGGCTATATTCCGGCCAGCGTGAGCTTAAACGTGGCGATCGAAGCCGTCCGGCTGGTCCTCGCCGGCGGCCTGTTCATACCAGCGAGCATCGTGATCCGTTCATACCAACAGCATCAAGTCTCGGGGTCTGCCACTGCCGACAACCTCACGAACCTCCTGACCAAACGGCAGGCAGCCGTGGCGGATGCCATCCGGCAGGGGAAACCAAACAAAGTCATTGCTTACGAACTGAATCTCTCGGAGAGCACGGTGAAGGTTCACGTTCGCGATATCATGAAAAAACTGAAGGCCGGCAACCGAACCGAGGTCGCCTTCAAGCTCACTCTTTAGAAGGCCCTGTGCGGAGCCGAGCACGGCCGTGACCATTTCACAGCAGATCACGCCTTCGTCCTGGGGGCCGACGGGGCCAATCTCATCTCTCGACGCGTCACGATGCTCGCCTCGTTCATGGCTGGCTGACAGATGCCGGCCTCGATAGCCCGGCCTGCGGAACGCACTCAATTCGACGCACCAAGACAGCCCAGATCTATCGAAAGACCGGAAATCTGAGAGCAGTTCAACACCTTCTGGGCTACAGAAAGCTTGAAAGGTGGACGACGCACTTAGTATTTCTGAGCAACTGGACCTCTGAGGCCCCTCTGTCGCGCATATAATGCCGACAGCGTCACACCGGCCGGGAGCAAAATTTCTCGGCCCCGGCCGGTCCGCGCCACAAGCGGCCCTTCGGTTGGCGTCCCGGTACCGGACGTCTTTGCGCCGCCGCAACCTCCAGTCTTTCCTACTAATCATTCGTCTCGGAGCCGGCTCCAAAGCGGCCATCGCGCTTGCCTCCGGTGGCGAGGTGGCCCTGGAGCCGGGATTTGGCCCTCCAGGCTTGATGATGACTATTCGGCGGTCGCCAGCCGGATGACGTTCCACGAGGCGGGGCAAAGCGTGGCCCCAATCCGACTGCCCTCGACGCGGACCCCGGCCAGCGGGGTCGGCTTTACACAGTCCGGCGCCTCTTTGGTGTTGGTGGCGGCAAGGTCGTCGTGCCGCAGCTCGGTCGCCTGCATCTGCTCGAGCGAACCGAAACCCCGGATGTCGATGTCGACCGACATCGGCTGATCGAGGTGACGGTTGAGCAGGAACAGCGTCACGGTCCGGCCCGCCTCGTCGTGCACGGCGGCGACCTTCACATAGGGGACGGCCGGCAGCGGGAAGGCCAGTTCGGCCGTGCCGCGGGGGTCATAATAGGTCGCCGCATAGGTTGGCGAGGCCACTTGCGCCCGCAGCACCCGGCCGCGGCCGAGATTGCTGAAATCGGCAAAGGGATGAAAGATCGTCTGCCGCCAGGCCGGGCCGCCGGTCTCTGTCATGATCGGCGCAATGGCGTTCACCAATTGCGCGAGGCATGCGCAGCGGACGCGGTCGGCGTGATTGAGCAGCGAAATGCAGGCCCCGCCGAAGGCCAGCGCATCTTTCATGCTGTAGATTTCCTCGAGGATATCCGGCGCAACCGGCCAGCCGAGCTTGGTCCGGCCTTCGCTGCGCCGGCGCGTGCGGTACCAGACATTCCATTCGTCGAAGCTGAGCATGATGCGCTTGGACGACCGTCGGCGCGCCGCCACCGCATCGACGATGGCGACGACCTCGTCGATGAACGTGTCCATTAGGTCGGGGCTGGCGAGGAAGGCCTCCGTGTCGCCGGCATAGTCGTTCAGGTAGGTGTGGAGCGAGATGTACTCGACATGCTCGAAGGTGTGCTCCAGCACCGTGTCCTCCCAGGCGCCGAAGGTCGGCATGGTGCGGCCGGAAGACCCGCAGGCGGGAGTTCGATCGACGGGTCGACCCATTTCATCATTTTGGCCGCCTCGGTGGCTTTGCGCCCGTACTCCTCGGCGGTCTTGGTCTCCATCTGCCAAGGGCCGTCCATCTCGTTGCCGAGGCACCAGAACTTCACGCCGTGTGGCTCGGCCCACCCGTGGGCGCGACGGAGATCCGAAAGCTCGGTGTCGCCGGGGAAGTTGCAGTATTCGACGAGCCGGCGCGCGGCGTCGCCGTCGCGGGTGCCGAGATTGACCGCGAGCATCGGCTCGATCCCGGCCGCCCGGCACCAGTCGATGAACTCGTTGGTGCCGAAGGCGTTGGTCTCCTTCGACATCCAGGCGAGGTCGAGCCGGCGGGGGCGCTCGTCGACCGGCCCCACACCGTCTTCCCAATCATATCCCGAGACGAAGTTTCCGCCGGGATAGCGCATGATGCTCGGCGCCAGCTCCCGGACGAGATCGAGCACGTCGCGGCGGAAGCCCTTGGCGTCGGCAGTCGGGTGGCCCGGCTCGTAGAGGCCGCCATAGACGCAGCGTCCGAGATGCTCGACGAAGGCCCCGAACAGACGGGGGTCGGTTTCGCCGATGGCGAAGGTGCGGTCGATGGAAACCCTGACGCTCTGCATGGAGGACTCCGGGAAGCGAAGATGGAAACGGTCAGGCCGCCGGCTGGGGCCTGGGTTCGGCGGGACGATCGTCCCGCCACGCGTTGCCGACGGGCAGGACCGCCTGCAACAATCGGATGGAATAGGGATGGCTCGGGGCATCGAGCACGGCGCGGGCGGGCCCGCTCTCCACCACCCAGCCCTTCTCCATGATGATCAGCCGGTCGCTGATGGTGTAGGCGGTGGCAAGGTCGTGGGTGATGTAGATGATCGAGACGCCGAACTCGTCGCGCAGCGTCCTGAACATGTTGACGATGGTCATGCGCAGCGACGCGTCGATCATCGACACCGGCTCGTCCGCCACCACCAGCGCCGGCTCGGGCACCAGGGCGCGGGCGATCGCCACGCGCTGCAGCTGCCCGCCGGACATCTCGTGCGGGTAGCGGCCGCGGACCTCGGCGAGCGAGAGCCCGACCTTGCGCAGCGCCGCATCCGCCCGAACATCGACCTCGCCGCGCGTCCGCGCGCCGCAGAAGCGGCGGGCCGCCATGTACAGGTAGCGATCGACCCGCTTCAGCGGGTTGAACGCCTCGAAAGGGTTCTGAAACACCGGCTGCACCGCGGCCATGAAGGCCAACCGGTCGCGACGGCTGCGGATGGTGGCGAGGTCGCGGCCGCGGAACCGGATCGACCCGCCATCGGTCGATGTACTGTTCAGGATCATCCGCGCCAGCGTCGACTTGCCCGAGCCGGATTCGCCGATGATCGTGAAAATCTCCGGCCGCTCGCTGGCCAGGGCGAAGTCGACCCCGTCGACGGCCCGCACGACATGATGCCCGAACAGGCCGCCGGACCTGAACGTCTTGCCGACCTGCCGGACTTCGAGAAGCGTGGTCATGACAGGACCGCCCCGGTGGCCCTGGCCTTGGCGACATGGCAGGCGACGCGATGCCCGGGCTCGAGTTCCTCCATCGCCGGCACCGCTTCGCGGCAGCGCCCGACCGCCAGGGGGCAGCGCGGATGGAAACGGCAGCCGGTCGGCGGGTCCGCAAGGTTCGGCGGGGCGCCCGGAATACCGGTCTTGCTGACGTCGTCGCCGAGCCGCGGCAGGCTGGAGATCAGATGCGCCGTGTAGGGATGCAGCGGGCGCTGGAAGATCTCCGCGGTCGGCCCCTCCTCCACCAGCCGGCCCGCATACATGATGCCGAGACGGTCGGTGAGGTTGGCGTGCACCGCCATGTCGTGGGTGACGAACAGGATGGACGAGCCCATCTCCCGCTGGATCTCGCGCAGCATCGACAGCACGCCCCTCTGCACAATGACGTCGAGGGCGGTGGTCGGTTCGTCGGCAATGATGAATTCGGGCCGGCAGATGGTGGCGAGCGCGATGGTCAGGCGCTGGCGCATGCCGCCCGACATCTCGTGCGGGTAGGCGTCGAGCACCTTGGGATCGAGGGACAGCCGCTGCAGATGGGCCGCGACCGTGGCGAAGAACGCCTGCCGGGTGCCACCGATATGCCGCGCGGCGAAATCGACGAAGGTGTTCCGGATCCGGCGGACCGGGTTCAGCACGTTCATCGAGCCCTGGCTGATATAGGACAGGCGGCTCCAGCGCATGGCGTCGACTTGGGCCAGGGACATCGCATAGACATCCCGGCGCCCGTCCTGGAAGGCGAAGCTGACGGAGCCGCCGACGACGTTCAGCGGCGGGCGGATCGCACGCGCGATCGTCTTGATCAGCGTGGTCGTGCCGGAGCTGGATTCGCCGGCCAGGCCGTAGATCTCGTTGCGGCGGATGGCGAAGGTGACGTCGTCGACGGCGCGCACCTCCCGCGTCACCCCGAAGAACCGCATCTGGTAGTAGGCCTTGAGGCCGGAGACCTCGAGCAGGGGCGCGGCGGCGGGGGCCGCATTCACCACCCCTGCCGGCTGGGTCGGCAGCGGGGCGGCATTCATGCCCCACCCCCCATGCGCGCCAGCCGGCTGCGCGGGTCGATGTACTCGTTCATGGAGATCGCGAGCAGGAACAGCCCGACGAAGAGCATGATCACCAGGGCCACCGGGAAGGCGATCCACCACCACACGCCGGCGACGAGCGCCGTGTGCTGGTTGGCCCAGTAGATCATGCCGCCGATCGTCGGCGTGTTGATGTCGGTGAAGCCAAGCACCGACAGCGTCACCTCGATGCCGATCGACCAGTTGATGTTGTTCATCGTGGTCGAGAACACGATCGGCAGGACGAAGGGCAGATGCTCCTGCACCAGGATCCGGCCGGTGCTGGCGCCCGAGAAATAGGCCTGGTTGGTGAATTCGCGGGTCCGCAGGCTCATCGCCATGGCCCGGATCAGCCGGGCGTCATAGGCCCAGCCGAGCGCGGCGGTGATCAGCGCGAGCATCGCCCAGCTCATCGCGTCGCGCATGATGAAGTAGAACAGGACGAGGATCGGGAACAGCGGGATGACGACGAAGGTGTCGTTGATCGACATCAGCACCCGGTCGACCCAGCCGCCCTTATAGCCGGCGACCAGCCCGACCACGAGCGCGATGATCCGGCTCAGCGCCGCGACCACGAGGCCGAAGGTCAGCGTGTTGCGGATGGCGAGGGTGAGCTGCCAGAACACGTCCTGCCCCCGCGAGCTCGTGCCGAAGAGATAATCCCAGGACGGGGGCAGGTCCGGCGCCACCACATAGACGTCGAGCGGCGGGTATGGCGATACGAAGGACAGCAGCGCCATCACGACCACGAGCCCGACCAGGATCAAGCCCGCTGCGAATTCGATGTTGTAGCGAAGCAGGTCCCGGAGGACGGCAAGGAACTGCATCAGCGGACCTCCACGCGCGGATCGATCAGCGGGAACAGGAGGTCGATCACCAGGACCGCGGCCGAGACCGCGATGATCGATACAGTGGTGATGCCGAGCACCAGGCTGTAGTCGCCCGCATTCACCCCGCTGATCAGCAGCGAGCCGAGACCGGGATAGCCGAACACCTGCTCGGTGATGATGGCGCCGTTGAAGATCGCACCGAGCTGGAGCGCCAGGCCGGTGACCTGCGGGCCCAGCGCATTGCGCATCACATACGAGCCGAGGATCCGGCGCCGGCCGACGCCGCCCAGTTCGGCATAGGTGACGTAGTCCTCGGTCACGATGTTCGACACCAGGGCCCGCATGCCCATGAACCAGCCGCCGATGCCGACCGCCATGAGCGACAGGCTGGGCAGGATGGAATGCACCAGCACATCCAGGGCGAAGCCGAACGTATCGGCGCGATTGACGTTCATGCTGGCGCCGCCGCTGATCGGCAGCACCGGCCAGAGGAAGCCGAACACGATCAGCAGGACGAAGGCGATGATGTAGTACGGGATCGGGTGGACTCCCATCGACACGATCCCGGCCAGCTTCAGCAGCCGGTTCCGCCGGTAGTAGCCGGCGAGCCCGCCGAGAAGGTTGCCGATGACCCACGTCATCAGGGTGGAGACGAGAAGCAACCCGACCGTCCAGGGCATCGCCCGCCAGATCAGGGTGGAGACCGGGGTCGGGAACGCGGACAGCGATGGGCCGAAATCGCCGACGACGACCCGGCGCCAAAACGAGAAGTACTGCTCGACCGGCGATCCCTCGAGGCCATAGAGCTGGCGCAGCGAGGCCCGCATCATCTCGATCGCCTCGGGGCTGGTGACGCCGAACGAGGTCGCCGCGGTCACGCTTTGCTCGACCGGGTCGATCGGCGTCGAGTGCGTGATGACATAGGTGATGTTCACGCCGATGAAGACGACCACCGCGAATTGCAGCAGCCGCTTGGCGAGATAGGCGAAAAACGGCTTCATCCTCTGCCCCTCAGGGGTTGCCCGCGGGGCCCGGATCTCCGGACCCCGCGGGGCTTTCGCAGGGATCAGGGTTGGGTCGGCTTGAGCCGCACCATCATCAGGCGCGAATTGCCCCAGTTCGGCACCGGATCGGTGTACGGATCGTCGGCCGTCGGGTAGCCGGTCCAGTAGGTCGTATCCATGGCCGTGAAGACGTTGTAGGCCATCAGCGGGATGATCGGCATTTCGCGGACCATGAACTTGGCATAGTCGCGCCCCAACTCGACCGTCTTCGGATCCTCGAAGGACACCGTGCGGATCTGCTCGATCAGCTTGTCGAGCTCCGGGCTCGACAGGCGCTGCCAGTTGCGTGGCGACTGGGTTTTGCCGGCCGGCGCCACGAACTGCGAATGCCAGCTGTCGAGGAAGAAGGCGAGGTCGGGATGGCCGCCATAGGTCTCGACACTCCAGCCGATGAAGGCGTCGAAATCGCCTGCGCCACGCCGGTCCAGCATGTTCGTGCCCTGGGCGACGTCGATCTTCGCGTCGATGCCGAACTGGCGCCATTGCTGGGCGATCATGGTGCCGGCGCGGGTCATCACCGGTCGGGAGTCGCCCTCGACCATGATCTTGATCGAGAGAGGCTTGCCGTCCGGCCCATACCAGGCGCTGCCGCGCTTGGCATAGCCGGCGCGCTCAAGCAGTTCGGCGGCGGCGGTGGGGTTGGGCTTCCACCAGCCATAGCCGAAGGAGCGGGCGATCTCGGCCGGGTCGGTCGGGATCTGATCTCCCATGGACGGGCGCAGCATGGTCGCGATCTGCTGCCCCATGGTCGGGTCGTACGGCTTGATCGTCTCCTTGCCGGTGTCCAGCTCGAAGTTGCTCAGCCAGTCCTGCAGCGGCTTGTGGTAGTCGTCCGGATGCGTGCCGGTCGGCGGGACGGCGATGGCCGAGATTGTCGCGGCGCCCCGGTAAGACGCCATGGCAACAGCCCGGATGTCGATCAGCAAGGTCAGCGCCCAGCGCAGGTCGCGGTTCTGGAAGGTGGGGTGCTGCAGGTTGAAGACAACGGCCGGCAGGGTCGGATCGGGATGGCCGTACGGGAAGCCCTTGAACCAGGTCTGCAGCGACTTCGATTGCTTGGCCAGGGCGAACATCCCCTCTGGCGCCACGTCGTGGATCACGTCGAGGTCGTGGTTCAGCTGCGCGATGACGCGCTTGTCCGGTGGGCCGGGGTCGATATAGGCGACGTATTTCGGCCCGGGCTCGCCGAAGCGGCCGAGCGTGGTGCGCTGCCAGTCGTCACGACGCTGCCACACGAACCATTTGCCGTCCGGGTCATAGCTGTAGAGCGTGTAGGCCCCGAGCGACACAGGCTTGTTGAAGTCGAACCGCAGCGGGTCGGGCGCCTTCTCGAAGACATGCTTCGGCATGATCCAGATGGCGTTGAAACGCACGGTGAACAGCGCATGGAAGCGGGAGTTGGGCTTCTTCAGCTTGAACACCACGGTCCAGTCATCGACCTTCTGCACGCTGTCGACGTTGAGCGCGAGCAGGGCGCTCCAGCGCATTCCCGGGTTTTTGATCTGTGTCTCGACGGTGTAGACGAGGTCGTCGGCGGTGAACTGGACGCCATCGCTCCAGTAGATCCCCGGCCGCAGCTTCACGGTCATCTCAGTGAAGTCGGCATTGTAGATCGGCTTTTCGGACGCCAGGAATTTTCCCAGATCCCGTCCAGGCCATGCTCGGGATCGATATACCAGAGCGTGTCGAGGGCGAGCTGATGCAGGCCGGTATATTGCCCGCCAGCATTGATGGCCCAGATGTTGAACCAGCCGGGATTCTTGATGGTCCCTTCGGGGTTTTCGAGGATCAGCGTCTCTCGGCGCGGCAGGTCCGCGATCGTGCTTTGGGCGGATGAAACGGCCGTTCTTCGAAGGATGATCGCACGATGGATGTGCCACAGCGACGACTGCTGACATTGATGGCCGGCGAAGGCAGCGAGGCGCTGGACGCCCTCTCCTCTCCTGCGAGGCTGGCCATGCTCAGGCTGCTGCGGCAGCGCGGCCCCCTGAACGTCAACCAGATCAGCAGCGAGCTGGACCTGCCGCAATCCACGGTCGCGATCAATGTGCAGAAGCTGGAGCGTGCGGAGCTGATCCGCACGGAGACGGTGAAGGCGAGCAAGGGACAGCAGAAGGTCTGCTCCGCCCTCTACGACGAGATCACGATCCGGCTCGATAATCCGGACGCCCTCCGGGACAACCGGATCATCGAGGTGGCGATGCCGATCGGCCTCTACACCACCTGCGAGGTCAGCGCCCCCTGCGGGCTGTGCTCGACGGACGGTGTGCTAGGCCTTCTCGACGTCCCGGATCACTTTCGGGACCCGAACCGGATGAAGGCGGCCTTGATCTGGTTCGGCCGCGGCTTCGTCGAATACAAGTTCCCGAACAACTCCAAGGTTGTGGAGAAGGCGATCGAGCAGCTCGAGGTCACGATGGAGCTCTCGTCTGAAGTGCCGGGCACCAACGCCGACTGGCCGTCGGACATCACCCTGTGGATCAACCATGTCGCCGTCGCGACCTGGACCTCGCCGGGTGACTACGGTGACATCCGCGGCCGATACACGCCGCGATGGTGGAAGCTCGCCGGTTCACAATACGGCAAGCTCGTCAGCTGGCGTGTCACCGATGAAGGCACTTTCGTCAACGGGGCCCGAACCTCTTCCGTGACGCTGGATCAGCTCCAGCTGAACGACCATCAAGCGATCCGCCTCAGGATCGGCATCGATCAGAATGCCGAACACCCCGGCGGCATGAACATCTTCGGCCGGGGCTTCGGCAACCATGATCAGGATATCGTAATGCGCTTACGCCTGCGGGAGTGACATAGGCCCACAGCGCCGCGTCGGTCTGCCTACCGTCCGCTCACTCGCGGTTCGGCCTGGGTGCGCCATAAGCGGCCATGGCGTCGGCGTCCCGAAAGCGGACAAGGGAGAGATCTGCGTCCCGGAGTTTTGGTTAAGCCGGCCCGAGCCCAGAAGACGACGCGCGGACCGGCTCCTCAGAATGCGGTGCCCTATCGTTGGATGGGCACCAACAGATCATCGATTCGAATGGGGAACCGCCGAACCCGTATCCCCGTCGCGTGCCAGACCGCATTCGCCACGGCGCCGGCTGATCCCGTGACGCCGATCTCACCGACCCCCTTGATACCCAACGCGTTCACATGGGGATCGTGCTCCTCGATGATCAGCGCTTCCAGGGATGGCACGTCGGCGTTTACCGGGATGTGGTATTCGGCGAGGTCGGCATTCAGAGTCCGGCCCGACCGCGGATCCGCCGAAGCGCGCTCGTGCAGGGCGAAGGACGCGCCCCAGATCATGCCGCCATAGAGCTGACTGCGCACCAGATGCGGATTGACGATCCGTCCGGCCGCGAAGGCGCCGACCATGCGGGTGACGCGGACCTGGCCGAGATCCGGATCGACCTTCACTTCGGCATAGACCGCGCCATGCGCGTGCATCGCGTAGCCCTGCTGCGCAGCGGGATCAGCGGCGCCGTTGCCGCGGGCCACGATCTCAGCAAGCCCGGCGCGCCGGAGGATAGCCGAATAACTCTCGCTGCGGGTTTCGTCATCGCAGCTGACCAAGCTGCCGTCGCGGGCCACCACACCGGCATTACCGGCGCCGAACAACGGTGACTTCTCATCGCTGGTGGCGAGGTCGGCAAGCTTGG
>NZ_JBYRFX010000044.1:0-3917 GCF_057815775.1 Inquilinus sp. | reverse complement strand
GGACCATCGATGCGGCCCTACTAGCGCAGCAGCTCGGAGCGGTCGATGACATGCCGGGCGATCAGGTGGATGACCAACCCCTCCTTCTGCAGGCGACCGCGGACCTCGACGAGGCGGCCGCCGATCACGGCGCGGCGGTAGCGCTCACAGACCTGGGGGCAGACGATGATGTTGGCGATGCCGGTCTCGTCCTCGAGCGTCGCGAAGATCACCCCGCTGGACGTGCCCGGGCGCTGGCGGATCAGCACCAGGCCGGCCGTGGCCACCCAGGTGCCGTCCTTGGCTGCGCGCATCTCGGCGGTGGAGAGGATGCCGTCGTCGGCGACGT
The DNA here is from genome assembly GCF_057815775.1 of Inquilinus sp. NCBI lineage: Bacteria > Pseudomonadati > Pseudomonadota > Alphaproteobacteria > Rhodospirillales > Rhodospirillaceae > Inquilinus > Inquilinus sp. Next base: position 3,589 of record NZ_JBYRFX010000044.1, on the reverse strand, counting down.
GCCGGCGGAGGAGCGACATCGGGTGCGCCTTCAGGCTGAGCCTCAGCGACTGGTAGTCCTGCACCACCTCCTCGCCGAGGGTCATCGCCGGCAGCAGGATCTGCGCCTCGCCGGCGAGCTCGATCGACGGCCGATTGTCACCAGGCCCGCGGAGGCGATCGGCCGCCTCGAAGAGCGGCAGGGGGACGTCTCCGAGGCCGCGGATCGCCCATAGGGCTTCCCGGCGGCCGAGGCCCATGGAACGCCAGGCGTCGGCCTCGGCCAGGCGCTCCAGCGACGCCACGGTGATCTCGGCGCGGCGCCAGACATCGCGGAGCTCGCGATAGCCGTCGTCGCGGGCGGCTGCGATCCGCGCCGCCTCGACCTCGCGCAGGCCCTTCACCTGGCGCATGCCGAGGCGGACGGCGAGGCCGCGGGCGCCCGATTCCAGGCTGCAGTCCCAATCGCTATGGTTGACGTCGACCGGACGGACCTCGACACCATGTTCCTTGGCATCGCGCACCAGCTGCGCCGGCGCATTGTAGCCCATCGGCTGCGAGTTGAGGATGGCGGGCGCGAAGATCGCCGGGTGGTGGCGCTTGAGCCAGACGCTGACTTAGACGATCAGAGCAAAGGACGCCGTGTGGCTCTCCGGGAAGCCATACTCGCCGAAGCCTTCGATCTGGCTGAAGCAGTCCTCGGCGAAGGCCTACTCATAGCCGCGGGCCAACTGGGGGGCAATCAGTCATTTGCAATCCAAATATAACATATTTATTTATAGCGGCTACTTCGCCATTCTCAGATGAGCGATCTTCTTGCCCGTCGCCGCCGCGGCGACCTGCCAAGCGAGGACTCCATGAGATTTACGTCCTATTCCCTGCGCGGCCGTGAAGGCCTCGCCGTTCACACGCCGGAGGGCTGGCGCGGCATTTCCTATGGCGAGCAGGGGCTGAGGACACTTGAGGCGGTGATTCCGTCGGGAGACGCTGCGCTCAAAAGCCTCGGCTTCTGGCTGCGGGACGCCGGGCGCGCGCTTGACGAAGCAGAGATGGACTTCCTCCCCCCCTTGCGCCAGCCGCCCAAGATCATATGCGTTGGCCTGAACTATCGGGACCATTCGGCGGAGAGCAATTTCGAGCAGCCCGCCTACCCCACCCTGTTCGGACGCTTCGCCACCACCTTGGTCGGTCACGGGGAGCCCATCATACGTCCGATGGTGTCCGAACAGCTCGACTATGAGGGCGAGCTCGCCGCCATCATCGGCATCGGCGGTCGGCACATCCGCGTCGAGGACGCCCTCAAGCACGTCTGTGGCTGGTCGATCTTCAACGAGGCGTCGATCCGCGACTACCAGTTCAAGTCGCCACAATGGACCATGGGCAAGAACTTCGACGGCACCGGTGCCTTTGGACCCACCTTCGTGACTGCCGATGAACTGCCCGAGGGCGCCCGTGGCCTGCGCCTGGAGACCCGCCTGAACGGAACGGTGGTACAGAGCGCCTCGACCAGCGACATGGTGTTCGACGTCGCCACCCAGATCGCGGTCATTTCCGAAGGCATCACACTGCAGCCGGGCGACGTCATCGTCACCGGCACGCCGGCCGGCGTGGGCCTCGCACGCAAACCGCAACTGTGGATGAAGCCCGGCGACGTGGTCGAAGTGGAGATCGAGCAGATCGGCGTCTTGCGTAACCCCGTCATCGCGGAAGCCTGCTCCGCCGCCGCCTGAGACTGGCGATGTTCGACGTCACCTTGACCTTCGACAATGGCCCCGAACCCGGCGTCACCCCGCAGGTGCTCGACATCCTCGGCGGGGCGGGGATCAAGAGCACCTTCTTCGTGCTAGGGGAAAAGCTGCGGAACCCCAGCCGCCGGGTGCTGGCGAGCCAGGCGGCACGCGAGGGGCACTGGATCGGCAACCACACCTTCACGCACTCTGCAGCCCTGGGCCTTAGCACCGACCCGCTGGCGCCGCAGATCGAGATCGAACGCACCCAGTCCCTGATCGCCGATCTTGCCCACCCGCTTAGGTGGTTCCGGCCTACGGGCATTGACGGCACCATCGGCCCGCACTTGCTGAGCCCGGCGGCGGTCCAGTGGCTCAAGCAAGGCCTGTACAGTTGCGTCCTGTGGACCTGCGTGCCGGGCGACTGGCTCGAACCCGAAGGCTGGGTGGAGACGGCGGTCCAGGCGTGCCGCTCACGGCTATGGTCGGTGGTGGTGGTGCACGACCTGCCGACCGGCGCCATGGACCATTTGCCCCGCTTCATAAACCGCATCCACGAGGAAGGCGGCCGATTCCGGCAGGACTTTCCGGAGGATTGTGTTCCTCTTCGCGCTGGGCAGGAGGTCTTGTCTCTGGCGCCCTATGTCGCCCAATGACCCCGAACGTCACCCCTTGCCCTGGGAGAAAACAGCATGCTGGAGCGCACCCAACCCGAAACACCGCCCCTGATCGTCACGCTTGAGGACGGCGAGGAAATCCGGCCCTTCGGCCTGGATATGAAGGTGGTGGTCCGCTCGGATCACACCGGCGGCAAGCTGTCGGCCATCCTGGCCGTGCACCAACCCGGCGAAGGCCCGCCCAACCACGTCCACTTCCACCAGGAAGAAGTCTTCTTCGTCCTAGAGGGGACCTATGAGGTCGGCGTGGACGGAGTCATGCGGACGGTGGGGCCCGGCACCTTTGTCTACCTCCCGCGCCACGCGGTCCACACCTTCAAGAACGTCGGGACGACGCCGGCGAAGATGCTCGATATGAGCTTTCCCGGCGGCCAGGATCGCTATTTCCGGGAAATCTCCGATCTGGCCAAAGGCGACGGTTTCAGCGGCGAGAAGATCCACGAGATCAGCAAACGCCACGACACCAATTTTCCTGACACGGCCGCCTCATGATCGTCGAACAGCGCACCTACCGGGTGAAGGCGGGCAAGGTCCGCGATTACCTCCAGACCTACGAGGAGGAAGGCTTGCCGCTGCAGAGAAAGTACCTCGGCCGGCTGGTGGGCTACTTCTTCACCGACATCGGGCCGCTCAACGAGATTGTTCACCTGTGGGCTTACGACAGCCTGGACGATCGCGCGGCCCGCCGCGCAGCCCTGTCGGCCGACCCGGCGTGGGTCGCCTACGCGCCCAAGATCTTTGCCTGCATCGAGACCCAGGAGAGCAAGATCCTGGCCCCGGCGCGCTTCTCACCCACCTACTGACTTCAAGGCTTCGATCAGGAAGTCGGTGAACAGCCGCGCGGCGGGCTTGGCGGCGCGGCCGGCGGCGTAGACGGCGTTCAGTTCCACCGGTTCCCGGCGCCAATCGGGCAGCACGGGCGTCAGCCGCCCGTCCTCCAGTTCCTGGCGACTGCCCCAGTAGCCGGTGGACACCAAGCCCAGACCCGCCACGGCGGCGGCGACCGCGCCCTCGTTCGAGCTGGTTGTCAGCCGGCTTTCGACCAAGACCGAGACCGAGCGTCCGTCTTTTTGGAACGACCACCCGCCAGGAATCTGCCCGGCCGGTCCGCCGATCACCGCGTGAGCTGCCAGGTCGGCCGGCGAGGAGGGCGTCCCGGCCCGCTCGAGATAGGCCGGCGACGCCGCCAACACGCGCGGGTTGGAAC
>NZ_JBYRFX010000043.1:0-1590 GCF_057815775.1 Inquilinus sp. | reverse complement strand
GGCCAGTTCATTGCGGGTGATGTGAAACGGCGTGCGTTCCCAGCCATTGGTCGTCTTCACCTCGATCAGCCGGTCGCTGCCATTGGTTTCGAAGCTCCGGATGTCATAGCCGGCCCCGTCGCCATCGACATGCGACCCACTGGATGCGCTCGGCAAGGTCGGTCCGGCCGGCGGCACGCAGGCTGGCGAGGAACGGGTCCTTGGCCACGAACACGCCAGCCTGCGTGCCGCCGGCCGGACCGACCTTGCCGAGCGCATCCAGTGGGTGTCGCATGTCGATGGCGACGGGGCCGGCTATGACATCCGGAGCTTCGAAACCAATGGCAGCGACCGGCTGATCGAGGTGAAGACGACCAATGGCTGGGAACGCACGCCGTTTCACATCACCCGCAATGAACTGGCCGTCGCCGACGCCCATCGCGACGACTGGCGGCTTGTGCGGTTGTGGAACTTCGCCCGGGAGCCGCGGGCGTTCGAACTGCGGCCGCCGCTTGAGGCACATGTGTCGCTGATGGCGACCAGCTTTCAGGCGAACTTCCTGTAACGGCTGTCTACCGGCCCTCCCCTCACTCCCACTCGATCGTCCCCGGCGGCTTGGAGGTGATGTCGTAGACGACGCGGTTGATGCCGCGGACTTCGTTGACGATGCGGGTCGAGACCCGGCCCAGGAATTCATGGTCGAACGGGTAGTAATCGGCGGTCATGCCGTCGGTCGAGGTCACGGCCCGCAGCGCGCAGACGAAGTCGTAGGTGCGGCCGTCGCCCATCACGCCGACGGTGCGCACCGGCAGCAGCACGGCGAAGGCCTGCCAGATCGCGTCGTACAGGCCGGCACGGCGGATCTCCTCGAGATAGATCACATCGGCCTTGCGCAGGATCTCCAGCATGTCGCGGCGGATTTCGCCGGGGATGCGGATGCCCAGGCCCGGCCCCGGGAACGGGTGGCGGCCGACGAAATCCTCGGGCAGGCCGAGCTCGCGCCCCAGCACCCGGACCTCGTCCTTGAACAGCTCACGCAGCGGCTCGACCAGGGCCAGCTTCATCCGGTCCGGCAGGCCGCCGACATTGTGGTGGCTCTTGATCGTCACCGACGGGCCGCCGGTGAAGGACACGCTCTCGATCACGTCGGGATACAGCGTGCCCTGGGCCAGGAAGCGGGCGCCGTCGATCTTCTCCGCCTCGGCGTCGAACACCTCGACGAAGGCGGCGCCGATGGTCTTGCGCTTCTGCTCGGGGTCGCTGATGCCCTCGAGCCGGCCGAGGAACATCTCCGACGCGTCGACATGGATCAACGGGATGTTGAAATGGCCGCGGAACAGCGACACCACCTGCTCCGCCTCGCCCGTGCGCATCAGCCCGGTGTCGACGAAGATGCAGGTCAGCTGCTCGCCGATCGCCTCATGGATCAGCACCGCCGCCACGGCACTGTCGACGCCGCCGGACAGGCCGCAGATCACGCGGCCGTCACCGACCTGGGCGCGGATCTTGGCGATCTCCTGGTCGCGGAAGGCCGCCATGGTCCACAGGCCGGTGCAGCCGCAGACATGGTGGGTGAAGTTGCGCAGCAGCGCCGCGCCATGCGGCGTGTGC
>NZ_JBYRFX010000042.1:0-26443 GCF_057815775.1 Inquilinus sp. | reverse complement strand
CCCGAACGGGAAGGTCTCGACCAGCAGGATGTCGGGCTGCAGCTCGGCGTACAGCGCCAGCAGCGTCGCGGCCCGGCGCTGCTTCCAGCCGGCGTCGATCGGCCGGTCCTCGGCGTCCAGCAGCACGCGGAATCCGGTGTCGGCGGCGCGGGCCGGCGGCAGTGCCACCACGGTGGCCCCGCCCCAGTCGGTGCCGGCCACCGGGAAGCCGCCCTGGGCCACGGTCACGGCGAAGCCGGCCTCGACCAGGGCGCGGGTGATCGCCGCGGCACGCCTGGTGTGGCCGATCCCGAGCAGGTGCTGAACGTGAACGAGAACCTTCATGCCGCCAAAGATATGTTCAGCCGGTCGATGACCGGCGCCCCTGTGCCCCCGAGCCGGAACAGATGCCCGCAATCCCACTGCAACCCGTCCGGTGCCTCGCCGATCATGGTCCATCCGGCGGCGCAGGCATAGAGCGCGAGGATGACGCCGCGATGACAGACGGCGACGGTATCGCGTCCCGCGACGGCCAGCCGCAGCAGCAGTGGCGCCAGCCGGGCCTGCAGCTCGCGGTAGGATTCGCCGTCCGGCGCCCGGAAATCCAGGCCCAGGGCCTCGCGCCGGGCCAGCTCCGCCCGGTCGATCCGGCTCCGGTCGGACAGGCGCAGGCCCTCCCATTGGCCCCAGTCCAGCTCGGTCAGCGCCGGCTCCGGCACCGGGTCGCAGCCCAGCAGCCGGGCGGTCTCCACCGCCCGGGCCAGCGGGCTGGTCAGCACGTCCCAGCCGGCGGTCCAGTCGGGCAGCCGCCATTGCGCCGCCGCGTCCCGGCCGGCCTCGGAGAGTGGAATGTCGGCATGGCCCTGGATCCGGCGCTCCGCATTCCAGTCAGTCGGGGCGTGGCGCAGCAGCAGCAGCCGGGTCATGCCGCCATCCTGTCGCGAAAAGTCGATCGCACGGAATCGTAGTTACAATTTGCCTTGTCTGGCAAGCAGATCGTCACTACAATCTGCTCATGTTCGATTGGGATGCGGACAAGGCTACCGCCAACTTTGCCAAACATGGTGTGGCGTCCGAGGCGGCCGATGGCTTCGACTTCGCGACGTGTGTCGAGCACGTGGATGACCGGGTCCGATACGGCGAGGATCGCATCGCGGCCATCGGCTTCATCGGTCCCCGCCTGCACGTCCTGATCTACACAATACGCAACGGCCACATGCGCATCATCAGCCTGCGCCGGGCGAACGCCCGGGAGAGAAGGGATTATGAGCAAGCGAAAGCCTGACCACATCACCCAGGAGGCCTGGGACGCCGTCGACTCTCCGCCCCTGTCCACAGAATTCATCCAGCGCATGCGCCCGGTCGGGGCGGACCACCCAGGAGTCGTCGCCCAGCGCCGTTTGCGCGGACCGCAGAAGGCACCGACCAAGGAGCTGGTCTCGATCCGGTTGGATCCGGATGTGCTGGAGGCCTTCCGTGCCACCGGTGCCGGCTGGCAGCGCCGGATGAACGACGCGCTGCGCAAGGCGGCTGGCCTCTGACCACACCCGGTCATCCTGCCCTCCGCTGAGCCGTGACTTGCTGCAGGGTGTGGTCGAGCAGCGTGGCGGCGGCGGTGATGTCGTGGTGGGCCAGGGCATTGGCGCGGGCGGCGGCGCCCATCGCCCGGCGCCGGGCCGGGTCGTCCAGCAGGGCGGCCAGGGCGGCGGCGAAGGCGGCTTCGTCGCCCGCCGGGGCCAGCAGGCCGGTTTCGCCGTCGCGCACGATCGCGGCCACGCCGCCATCGGGACCGCCGGCGGCGCCGGCGACGACGGGCAGGCCGGCGGCCTGGGCCTCCAGCAGCGCCATGCCGAAGGCCTCGTTGATCGCCGGCCAGGCCATCAAATCGGCCCCGGCCAGCGCGGTGGGCATGTCCTCCGGCGCCAGGGCGCCGCGGAAGCGGGTGCGGGCGGGGTCGAACAGCGCCTCGATCTCAGCCCGCGCGGGGCCGTCGCCGATCACGGTCAGGGTCCAGGGCCGGTCCTGCAGCCGCCGCAGCGCCGCGGCCAGCACGGCATAGGACCGGGCCTTGTCCCCCGCCCGCATCATGCCGACGGCGATCAGCCGGGGCGGATCCGCGGGGGTGTGGGCAACGGCGGCGAAAGGCGCGGTGTCGAGGAAGGGCGGCAGCAGGACGATGCGGTCGGCCGGCACCAGCACGCGCAGACCGGCCGCGTCCCGGGCGCTGAAGGTCATCAGCGCCGCGGCCTGGCGGATCGCCGCCGCCGCTCCCTGGTGCCCGTCGGCCCAGGGCCCGTCGGCGCGGCGCGGCGCATGCGAGGCCTCGGCCGCGACATAGGGAATGCCGAGCGCCGTCGCCACTGGCGGGCCGATCCAGTCCGGCGCCTTGTGGTAGAGGTGGTAGGTGAACCACAGATCCGGCCGGTCGGCCCGTCCGGCCTCTCGCCAGCGCCGGACCAGCCGGTCGGCGATGCGGCCGCCCAGCGCCTGGATCCGCGCCGGCCGGGCCGGGTCCAGCCCAGGATCCCAGCTGCGCAGCCGGCTGGCGATTCGGACCTCGTGTCCGCCGCGCCGCAGCGCCTCGATCAGCAGCCGCGCCACCCGCCGGTCGCCCGACGGCACCGGATGGCCCGGCGGCTTCATCGGGGCATAGAAGGCGACCTTCATCCCTGTCCGGTGGCCGGAGGTGGCAAGCCGAAGCGGCGGGCCAGCTTGGCCAGGCCGATGGCGAAGCCGAAATCGCGCCGCACCCGGGCCGCACCGGCGGCACCCAGCCGGGCGCGGCGGGCCGGGTCGGCGATCAGCTCGGCCAGGGCGGCACGGGCCGCCGGTACATCGTCCGGCGGCACCAGCACCCCGGTCTCGCCGTCACGGATCAGCTCCGGGATCGCCGAGACGGCGCTGGCCAGGCAGCACAGGCCGGTGGCCTGGGCCTCCATCAGCACATTGGGCAGCCCGTCGCGGTCACCATCCTCGGCGATGCGTGCGGTCAGCACGAACAGGTCGGCCTCCAGCAGCGCGGCCACGACTGCATCCTGGGCCAGCGCGCCGCGCCATTCGATCCGGTCGGCCAGCCCCAGCCGGGCCGCCCGGGCCTTCAGGCCGGCCAGCAACTCGCCGCCGCCGATATGGGTCCAATGCCAGGCCAGGGCCGGCGGCAGGGCGGCGAAGGCGTCGAGCAGCCGGTCGAAGCCCTTCTTCTCGACGGCACGGCCGACCGAGATCAGCCGCACCGGGTCGGCCCGGTCGCGCCCGTCGCGCCGGGCGCGGGCGATCGGGTCGGGGAAACGGGTGAAGTCCAGGCCGTGATGCACCAGCGTGACGCGTCCGGTCTCGGGTGCCAGCTCAGTCAGGTAGGCGTGATTGACAGCGGTGCAGGTCGCGGCCCAGCGGGCCTCGGCCAGCTTCTCGCGCAGCTCCCACTCCGGCGTGGTCCAGATGTCCTTGGCGTGGGCCGAGACGCTCCAGGGCAGGCCGCGGATCAGCGCGGCGTAGCGGCCGACCGAGGCCGGGGTGTGCAGGTAGTGGACGTAGATCCAGCGCGTCTCCGGCGGCAGCTCGCGCGCCAGCACGCAGGCCTGGCCGAAGCGGCGCCAGCGGTTCGGCGTCGGGTCGCGCCGGAAATCGCGGCGGAAGGCGGCATAGGCGGCGGCATAGCCGGGCTGGCCGCGGGCCCAGTCGCGCGCCTCCGCCACCCGCGCCGGCTCCTGGTACAGATACTCCGGCAGGTACAGCACCGGCGCGGTGATGCGCCGGTTCAGATCGTGCACCAGCTTGTCGGTCGGGTGGCGCAGCGACACGATCAGCTGGCGCTGGCCCAGCTGCTGCAGCCCCAGGATCTCCTGCGCGATGAAGGTCTCGGACAGGCGGGGATAGCCCTTGACCACGATCGCGGTCAGTCCCTGTCCAGCCGGCATGGCCTGGCCGCGCCCGGCCGGTTCGCTGTGCCCCAACTCGGTCATGCTGTGGTCTCAGGCGCTCTGGCGGATCGATGAGGTTGGTGCGATGGCGGCCATCGTCAAGCGGTCGACGGCGTCGAGCCCGTCGAGCAGCCCCGGCGGGAACCGGGTCGAGGGCAGCGGCTGGTCGGGCAGCGCGCGCAAGGCCCGCACCATCACCGCCGGATCGCCCGGCCCGTCCTGGTCCAGCATGGCGACCAGGCCCAGCTCGGCGGCGCGGGAGGCCCGGATGTGCTGCTCCAGCCGCGGCCGCACCCGCGGCACCAGCAAGGCCCGTTTGTCGAAGGACAGGATCTCGCAGAAGGTGTTGTAGCCGCCCATGGCGACCACGCCGGCCGCCCGCGTCATCAAATTCTCGATATGGGCGTCGAAGGTGATGACCTCGACATCGCCCAGCTTGGCTGCCCGGGCCATGAACTCGGCCTGGCGCTCGCGCTGCATGAATGGCCCCAGCACGATCAGCGCGGCGCAGGGCAGGGCGCGGTCCAGCTCATAGGCGGACAGCACCCAGTCGACCAGGTCCTCGCCGTCGCCGCCGCCGCCGGGGGTGACCAGGATGTAGGGCTGGCGCAGCAGCGGCAGGTCGGCCGGCATGTTGGTCGGCGCCCGCCGGCGGAGATAGCCGGTGTAGGTCATCCGCGCCCGCACCGAATCCGGCAGCTCGATCTCTTCCAGCGGGTCGCAGATCTCGGGCAGGCCGTAGATCCAGATGTGGTCGTACAGGCTCTCCAGCGCCGGGATGACGTTCTTGCGCTCCCATTCCGGCGCCAGCAGCGACGGCTCGTCCATCACGTCGCGCAGGCCCAGCACGGTGCGGGTGCCGCGGTCGCGCAGCATCTCCAGCGTCTGCTTGACTTCGCCGCGCAGGCCCAGCGGCTCCTTGTCGACGATGAACAGGTCGGGGTCGAAGATCGCCGCGGTGTGCTCGATGATCGAGGCGCGCATCGCCAGCGTCTCTTCGATGTCGATGTGCAGCGACAGCGAGGTGTAGTCGCCGTTGCGCAGCTTGATCACGCCGGGGATGCGGACGAAGTCGACCCGGCTGCGGAAATCGAAGCTGCCGATGATCGGCGATCCTGACAGGATCAGCACCGACATGTCGCTGTGCCGCGCCACCAGGGAATGGGCGATGGTGCGGCAGCGGCGCAGGTGGCCGAGGCCGAAGCTGTCATGGCTGTAGATCAGGATACGGGCCTGAGCGGTGCGCTTCGCCATGCAGCCTAATCGCCTGGGGACCCGGGACGGTCCGATCCGGACGGCCCCTGCCGCCCGTGCGCCTTGTAACACGAAGCCTTCCGACCCGTCATCCGTGACCGGCGTCACATGCTTTGCGGCGGCGGAGGTTCAAGCTATGGTCGGCTGTTGCCGTGCGAGGCTGGACCTGGATCGCGATGGACTCCAATATCTTCAAGTTCGTTTTGCGGCACAGCAGGCGCGAACAGATCTATATCCTGATCATCACCCTGATATCGTTCCCTTTCGTTTACTATTCGCTCGACTTGCCCAAGCAGATCGTCAACGGCGCGATTGACGACAAGGCGGCGAAGGATTTCCCAAAACTATTTATGGGAATGCATCTCGACCGGATCGAATACCTGCTGGCGCTGTCGTTTCTGTTCCTGGCAATGGTGTTCATCAACGGCGGGTTCAAGCTCTATATCAACGTCTACAAGGGCAAGCTGGGCGAGCGCATGCTGCGCCGCCTGCGCTATGAGCTGTACTGCCGCATCCTGCGCTTCCCGCTGCCGCATTTCCGCAAGACCTCGCAGGGCGAGATGATCCCGATGATCACCTCGGAGGTCGAACCGCTCGGCGGCTTCATCGGCGATGCCTTCGTCGCGCCGATCTGGTCGGCCGGGACGCTGATCGTCTACATCTACTTCATCTTCGTGCAGGACCCGATCCTGGGCGCGGCCGCGGTCTCGCTGTACCCGCTGCAGGGCTGGCTGATCCCGCGGCTGCAGAAGCGGGTGAACCAGCTGGGCAAGGAACGGGTGCGCACGGTGCGCAAGCTGGCCGATCGCATCGGCGAGTCGGTCTCCGGCATCACCGACATGCATGCCAGCGACGCCACCGCGGTGCACCTGGCCGATTTTTCGGACCGGCTGGGCACGATCTACGACATCCGGTTCGAGATCTACAACCGCAAGTTCTTCATCAAGTTCCTGAACAACTTCATCAACCAGCTGACGCCGTTCTTCTTCTACGCCATCGGCGGCTACCTGGTGATCCGCGGCAGCATCCAGCTCGGTGCCCTGGTCGCCGTGCTGGCGGCGTACAAGGACCTGGCGTCGCCGTGGAAGGACCTGCTCGACTACTACCAGAACCAGGCCGACATCCGGATCAAGTATGAGCAGGTGGTGGAGCAGTTCCAGCCGCCGGAGCTGTTCCCGGCCGACCGGATCCTGAGCGACGAGCTGATCGAAGGGCCGCTGCCGAAGGAGCTCGCCTTCTCCGCCGTGGCGCTGGTCGACGACAGCGGCATGACGGTGATCGAGGGGCTGACGGCGACCTTCCCGACCGACAGCCATGTCGCGGTGATCGGCGCCGGCGTCGGCAAGGATGAGCTGCTGCTGATGATGGCGCGGCTGATCGGCCCGACCAGCGGCAAGATCCGCCTCGGCGACCATGACTTCGAGACGCTGTCCGAGGCCGTGGTCGGCCGCCGTCTGGCCTATGTCGGCGCCCACAGCTACATGTTCACCGGCACGCTGCGCCAGAACCTCTATTACGGCCTGGCGCACCGGCCGCTGCGCGAGGCGGATTACCCCGACGACGACGCCAAGCGGCGGCGGGCGCGCCGGGCGCAGGAGGCGCAGGTCGCCGGCAACACCGACTACGATATCAACGCCGACTGGATCGACTATGAGGCGGCAGGGGTCGACGGGCCCGAGGCGCTGGAGGACCGGGCGCTGGAGATCCTGCAGGCGGTGGACATGGAGCAGGACGTCTACCGCATCGGCCTGAACGGCACGATCGACGCCGACCGCGCCCCCGAGATCGCCGACCGGGTTCTGGCGGCGCGGGTCTCGGTGCGCAAGACCCTGGCCGAATCCGACCTCGGCGACCTGGTCGAGCTGTATGACGCCGACCGCTTCAACAGCTCCGCCTCGGTGGCCGAGAACCTGCTGTTCGGCACCCCGGTCGGCGCGGTCTTCGCCTATGACGCGCTGGCCGAGAACGACTACGTGCTCTCGGTGCTCGAACGCACCGGCCTGATGGACGATTTCCTGTCGGTCGGCGCCCAGATGGCCGAGACCATGGTCGAGCTGTTCGCCGACCTGCCGCCCGGCCATGAATTCTTCGAGCAGTTCAGCTTCATCGGGTCGGAGGACTTGCCGGAATTCCAGCCGATCGTGATGCGGGTGAAGAAGGAAGGCGTCGGGGCGCTGCGCCCGGCCGACCGCACCCGGCTGCTGGCGTTGCCGTTCAAGCTGGTGCCGTCCCGCCACCGCCTCGGCGTGTTCGAGGCCGACCTGCAGGTCCGGCTGCTGGAGGCGCGCAAGGTGTTCGCGGCCGACCTGCCGGAGCATCTGCGCCGCTTCATCGAGTTCTTCGATGCCGAACGGTTCAACGAGGCGGCGTCGCTGCAGGACAACATCCTGTTCGGCAAGATCCGCTACGGCCGGCCAGATGCGGCGGAGCGGGTGCAGACCCTGATCCAGACCGTGGTCGACGAGGTCGATCTGCGCGAGAGCGTGATCGCGGTCGGGCTCGACTTTTCGGTCGGCGTCGCCGGCAGCCGCCTGTCGGTGGTGCAGCGGCAGAAGGTCGGCCTCGGCCGGGCGCTCTTGAAGAACGCGGATCTGATGCTGCTGAACGAGGCCACTTCAGCCCTCGACGGCGCGGCGCAGAGCCGGGTCCACCGCGCCATCCGCGACCTGCGGGAAGGCCGCGGGTTGATCTGGGGCGTGCATCGGCCCAGCATGGCGCGGGAGTATGCCGACGTGGTGGTGATGCGCCACGGCCGGATCGTCGAACGTGGCGACTTTCAGTCGCTCAACCGCGACGGCAGCGTGCTGCACGAATTGCTGGAAGCGGAGTAGAATGAAAACAGGGAGTTGGAGGGTGAGTCGGTGAGCCTTGCGGAAGAAGTCGAACTGCTGAAGCGAATCCCGCTTTTTGCCAATATCGACACGTCGAAGCTGAAGCTGCTGGCGTTCACCAGCGAACGCGTCCGCTTCCCCGCAGGTCAGGTGCTGTGCCGCCAGGGAGAGATCGGCCGCGCCGCGTTCATCATCATCGACGGTGAGGCTGATGTGGTCATCGACACGGATGAGGGTCCGCTGACCATCGCCGGCGTCGGCCGCAACGACTTCGTCGGCGAGATCGCCATCCTCTGCGACGTGCCGCGCACCGCCACGGTGCAGGCGAAATCGGACGTCACCGCCCTCGTTATCGCAAAGGACCAGTTCTTCCGCATGATCACCGAATTCCCCCAGATGGCGATCGAGATCATGCGCGTGCTCGCGCTCCGTCTCGAACGCACCACCAAAGAAGCGGCGCGGGCCCGCCAGCACGCGGACTGAACCGGATCTTGAGCCGTCTCGACAGCTTCATCCGGCGGATGCAGGCGCAGCGCGCCTGCCTCGACTGGGCGGTGCGCGCCATCGCGGGTATCCCGGGCGACGTGCTGGAACTCGGCCTGGGCAACGGCCGCACCTACGATCATTTGCGCGAAAAACTGCCGGACCGGGCGATCTGGGTGTTCGACCGCCGCGTCGCCGCCCATCCCGGCTGCATCCCGCCCGGCGACCGCATGGTGCTGGGCGATGCGCTGGAGACCATGCCGGTCTTCGCCGCGCACCACCGCGGCGGGGTCGCGCTGATCCATGCCGACCTCGGCACCGGCGACGACATCGCCAACCGCGACCTGGCGGCGGCGCTGGCGCCGATGCTGGTGCCGCTGCTGGTGCCGGGCGGCGTCGTCGTCGCCAATATCGGCTTCGCCGGCGCCGGCTGGGAGGAACTGCCCGAACCCGACGGCGTCTCGCCCGGGCGCTATTACCTGTACCGCCGGCCGGTGGCCTGAGCGGGGCCTCTCGCGGCAATCCAAAGTTGTCATTCCCGCGAAAGCGGGAATCTCCTCGAGGGTGTGAAGAGATCCCGTGTCAGCGCCGCAGCACTGCGTGCTGCAGCGCGCACGGGATGACGGACTCGGATGCTGGGGACAGGGCCCCTCAGCCCTCGATCTCGACCACGACAGGCACGTGGTCGCTCGGCTTCGGCTCCCAGCCGCGGGCCTCGCGCCAGGTGCGGTGGGCCTTCAGCCCGCCGGCCAGGGCCGGGGTGACCCAGACGTGGTCCAGCCGGCGGCCGCGGTCCGACAATTGCCAGTCGGCGGCATGATAGCTCCACCATGTGTACAGCTTCTGGTCCGCGGGCACGAAGTGCCGGGCGCTGTCGACCCAGCCCAGAGTCGACTGCATGGCCGCCAGCTTTGCGACCTCGATCGGGGTGTGGCTGACCACGTCCAGCAACTGCTTGTGCGACCAGACATCGTTCTCCAGCGGCGCGATGTTCAGGTCGCCGACCAGGATCATCTTCTGGTCCGGCCGCCGGTTCTGCGGCCACCAGGCGGTCATCTCGTCCAGGAACTGCAGCTTGTGCTTGAACTTCTCGTTCACCGCCGGGTCGGGGATGTCGCCGCCGGCCGGGATGTAGAGGTTGTGCACCTCGGTGCCATCGGGCAGGCGGATGGCGATGTGGCGGCAATCCTCCTTACCGCACCAGTGCCGGATCTCATGGCTCTCGAACGGCAGGCGCGAGATCACGGCGACGCCGTTGTAGCCCTTCATGCCGGCGATCGCGATGTGGGGATAGCCGCGGTCGATGAAGGGCTGGTGCGGGAAGCTGTGGTCGGGGGTCTTGGTTTCCTGCAGGCAGACGATGTCGGGCGCCGCCTCGTCGATCAGGCGCAGCACCAGCTCCTGGCGCAGGCGGACGGAATTGATGTTCCAGGTGGCGATGCGCATGCGGGGTCCTTGGGCGACGGGCCGCCGACCCTAGCCGAGCGGGCCGGATCTTGCCAGATGCCGGTCACGGTGCCGGATCACCGTTTCGGCACGTCCTCGCAATCGTCGTAGCCGGGGGCGCACTCGACCTCGTCCTCCGGCCGGATGCGGGGATCCAGCTCGGCCGGGGCCGGGCTGCCGGCGGCGGCCAGGCCGACGAAATGCTCGGCTTCCTCGGCGGCGACGCGGCCGCGCCGGGCCATGCGCCACAGCACGAAGACGGCGAAGGCGCCGACCAGCACCGCGACGTAGACGAACAGCGCGTCCGGCCCGAACCGGTCCATTGCCACGGTCGCGATCAGCGGCCCGGTGGAAGACCCGACCGCCCACAGGATCAGCAGCGTCCCGGCCAGCGAGACATAGTCCTGCGGCTTGGCGTGGTCGTTGGCATGGGCGACCGACAGCGGATACATCGCCTCGGCCATGCCGCCCCACAGGGCGAACAGCACGATCAGCAGCGTCAGCGTCTCCCGCCCCGCGGCGATGCTGCCCAGCGCCGCCAGGATGGTGGCGGCGGCCGCGCCGAGGATCACCCAGCGCCGGTCGATGCGGTCCGACAGCCAGCCCAGCGGCCATTGGCACAGCAGGCCGCCGATCTGGGTCGCGGCCATCAGCGTCGCGATCTCGGCGGTGGAGAAGCCGCGCTGCACCCCCCAGATCGGCGCGATGCCCTGCAGCGTCGCCGCCACCAGCCCGACGACGACGCAGCCGACCGCGCCGACCGGGGAGTTGCGGTAGGCCTTGCGCAGGATCGGCCGGATGGTGTGCGGCACGCTGGGATAGCGCGACCGGGTCAGCGTCACCGGGATCAGCGCCATGGTGAAGGCGGCCGAGGCCAGGACGAAGGGCAGCACGTCATGGGTGTCGACCACGGTCAGCAGCACCTGGCCGGCGCCCAGCGCCAGCATGATGACGATGACGTAGCTGGTCAGGATGCGGCCGCGCAGGTGCCGCGGCGTCAGCTCGTTCAGCCAGCTCTCGGCGATCATGAACAGCCCGGCGGAGCAGAAGCCCATGGCCAGGCGCAGGGCGAACCAGCCGCCCAGCCCGACGGTCCAGGGCAGCGCCAGCCCGGCCAGGCTGGAGGCGGCGGCGAAGGCCGAGAAGGCCCGGATATGCCCGACCAGCCGGATCACCCGGGCGACGAACAGGCAGCCGATCAGGAAGCCGAAGGCGCTGGCGGAAATCACCAGCCCGACCCGGTCGGCGGACAGCCCGGCCTCGGTCAGCCGGATCGGCACCAGCGTGCCGAACACGCCCTGGCCGAGCGAGACGATGGTGATGCCGGCGAGGATCGCCGCGACGGCGAGAAGCGGGCTGAGCATGGGGATCTTTCTGCAGTCGCGGGGCCAACTCTAGCCCGGCGATACGGCCCCCGGCCAGCGATGCGGCGACCGATCCGCAACGGCAAATCGGGCCGGCCCGCAACGCCGCGGGAATCGGCCGGTTTTGTCGCCTTGACGGGGCCCCCTGCCGACACTAAGGTGCGCGCCGCTTGAGGTGGGGGTGGCCGCCGCCCGAAAGGGTGTCCGATATTGTGACCCAGAATGACCGAGACCCGCCGTCATCGCTCGAGGATCTCGACCGTCGCCTGAGAGAGGCGAAGGCGAAATTGCCGGGAGCGGGACGTGAGGTGAAGGGCTACGAGGGACGCGATGTCGGTCGTGCTGGCATGGCCGTCGGCTTTCGTATCGCAGTGGAGTTGCTCGCTGCGATCGTGGTCGGTGCCGGAATCGGCTGGGGTCTCGACCAATGGCTCGGCACACGACCCTGGTTGTTGATTCTGTTCTTCATCCTGGGGGCCGTGGCCGGCTTGATGAATGTCTACCGGACCGGCGTCGAGCTGGACCGGGCGGCGAAGGCGAAGCGAATCGCTGACCAGGCGGAGCGCAACCGGGGCGGGAGATAAGGCGTGGCGTCGCCAATCGAGCAGTTCGAGATCCAGAAGATCCTGCACGTCGACATCGGCGGCCTGGATCTCTCCTTCACCAATTCATCGCTGTTCATGGTGATTGCCGCCGGCGTCGCCTCGGCAGTGCTGTTCCTGGGCGGCAGCCGCCGGGCCATGGTGCCGGGCCGCCTGCAGTCCTTCGCCGAGATGCTGTACGAGCTCGTGGCGAACATGATCCGCGAGAACGCCGGCAAGGAAGGGATGAAGTACTTCCCCTTCATCTTCACGTTGTTCGTGTTCATCCTGTTCGGCAACGTGATCGGCATCATTCCCGGCACGTTCACCTTCACCAGTCACATCATCATCACCTTCGCCCTGGCCTTCGTGGTCTTCCTCGGCGTCACGGTGATCGGCTTCACGCGCCACGGCGCCGGCTATTTCAGGATGTTCTTCCCGCATGGCGCGCCGCTGTGGACCGCAGTGATCCTGATCCCGGTCGAGATCATCTCCTACCTGTCGCGGCCGATCAGCCTGTCGGTCCGTCTGTTCGCCAACATGACGGTCGGCCACGTGCTGCTGAAGGTGATCGGCGGCTTCGTCATCGCCATGGGCGTCGCCGGCATCGTGCCCTTCGCCTTCCTGATCCCGCTGACGCTGCTCGAGCTCTTCATCGCCGTGCTGCAGGCGTACATCTTCGCCATTCTCAGCTGCGTCTACCTGCACGACGCGCTGCATCTCCACTGACGGATCGCGAGCCCGCGAGACGTCCCGTCTAACACCCGTATCCATCCACGAAGGAAGACATCATGGAACTCGTCGCTGCAGCCAAGTTCATCGGCGCGGGCCTCGCCGCGATCGGCATGATCGGCGCCGGCATCGGCGTGGGCAATGTGTGGGCCAGCTACATCGGCGCCCTCGCCCGCAACCCGGCGGCCAAGGAAGAGATCGGCGCCAGCATCTGGATCGGCTTCGCCGTGACGGAAGCCATCGCGCTGTTCGCCCTGATCGTCGCGCTGATCTCGCTGTTCGGCTGACGTTCTCACTGCCAACCGTCATGGGCCGGCCCGCCACCGCTTAGGATAGGCCGGTCGGCCCGGCAGGGGGAGTTCGATGCCACAGTTCAATCCAGCATGGTTCGCCTCGCAGGTCTTCTGGCTGGCGATCGTCTTCATCGCTCTCTACTACGTGCTGTCCCGCGTGCTGTTGCCGCGGCTGGCCGAGACGATCGATCAACGCGCTGCCAAGATCGCCGGCGATCTGGAGCGGGCCGAAGCCGCCCGTGGCCAGACCGAAGCGGTCAGCCAGGCCTATGAGGCTGCGCTGGCCAAGGCCCGGGCCGAGGCGCATGCCGCAGTCGCTGCGGCGAACCAGGAGATCGCGGAGCTGACGGCGCGCCGCCAGGCCGCCTTTGTCGCCGAGCTGCAGGCTCGGACGGCCGAGGCCGAGGTCCGGATCGGCAAGATCCGTGCGGACCTCAAGGCCGATGCGCGTGACATCGCGGCCGAGGTCGCCGGTGTGCTGGCCGCCAAGCTGACCGGCACCACGCCGGACCAGGCTGCGGTCGGCGCCGCTGTCGACAGCGCCTTGGGAGGCGTCCGATGAGCGTTCTCGACACCATCGCGAACCATCTCTTCATCGGTGTGGCCTACGCCCAGGGCGAAGTCGCCCATGTCGAGCACATCGAAGACGACACGCACAGCGCGGTCGAGCTGGTGCTCGCCGCGGCGCTGCTGGTCCTGCTCGTCATCCTGGCGATCAAGGCCCGCAAGGCGATCCTCGGCGTCCTCGACAAGCGCACCGACCGGATCCGTGAGGATCTGGCCGAGGCGGAGCGGCTGCGCAGCGAGGCGGAGGCCCATCTGGCCAAGGCCCAGGCTCGCGAGCGTGAGGCGGTGGCCGAAGCCGCGGCGATCATCGAGCGTGCCAAGCATGACGCCCAGCGTCATCGCGAGAAGGCGGCGGTCGACATCGAAGAGGCGATGAAGCGGCGCGAGGCTATGGCGCTGCAGCGCATCGCCCAGGCCGAGGCGCATGCCGTGGCCGAGGTGCGTGCCAGCGCGGTCAACGTCGCCGTCTCTGCGGCGCGGGACCTGGTCGGCCGGCAGCTCGCCGCCGACCCCTCCCGGGGATCGGCGCTGCTCGACAGCGCGATTGCGGAGCTGGACGGCAAGCTGCACTGACGCCTCTGCTGAACAACCGATACGGACAGGCCCGGTTTCGACCGGGCCTTTTCGTTTTCGGGGCGGCTGTTCCCGTCAATGCATCCCATCCTGATTGTCATGCCACGGCTTGACCGTGGCATCCAGGGACGGCCAGAGCGGCTCTCCGTGGCCCCTGGATTGCCCGGTCAAGCCAGGCAATGACAAGAAGAGAGAGCGGCGGTCCCCAGCCATCACCCCTCCCATCCGCCCGCCGCACCCTCACCGCCGGTTATGACATCCCGATGCCCCGATCCTGGCCCGGCCACGGATTCCCGGTACACTCGCGGCGATCGAAGGTTGAGGAGCCCCGCATCGTGGAAATCAGGCGCCCGTATCTGCTGTTCCTGGGGGATGCCCCCGACCAGCTCGCCGCCAAGACCGCCTATGGCGTGGCGCAGTGGCGCCGCGACGGCTGCGTCGGCCAGCTGCGCCTGGATGGCTGCCGCGCCACCTGCGGCCTGCCCGACCTGACCCTGGAAGAGGCGGCGGCCCAGGGCGCGAAGACGCTGATCATCGGCGTTGCCAACCGCGGCGGCAGCATCTCGGCCCTGTGGCAGGACACCATCCTGAAGGCGCTCGAGCTCGGCATGGATGTCGCCTCGGGCCTGCACAACCGCATCGCCGACCTGCCCGTGGTGGCGAACCGTGCCCAGGCGCTGGGCCGCAGCCTGTTCGACGTGCGCCACCCCGACCGCGACTTCGACGTCGCCACCGGGGCGCCACGCAGCGGCCGGCGGCTGCTGACCGTCGGCACCGACTGTTCGGTCGGCAAGATGTTCACCTCGCTGGCGCTGGAGCGCGAGATGCGGGCCCGCGGGCTGAAGGCGGATTTCCGCGCCACCGGCCAGACCGGCATCCTGATCGCCGGCGGCGGCGTCTCGGTCGATGCCGTGGTGGCAGACTTCATCTCCGGCGCCACCGAATGGCTGGCCCCGGCCGCCGATGCCGACCATTGGGACCTGATCGAAGGCCAGGGGTCGCTGTTCCACGCCTCCTACGCCGGCGTGTCGCTCGGCCTGCTGCACGGCGCCCAGGCGCAGGCGCTGGTGATGTGCCACGAGCCGGGGCGGCCGCATATGCGCGGCCTGCCGCACGCACCGCTGCCAGATATCGCCGACTGCATCGCCCTGAACGAACGCTGCGCCCGGCTGACCAGCCCCGAGGCGCGCGTGGTCGGCCTCGCCTTCAACACCTCGGCGCTCGACCCGCAGACGGCGGAGCGCACGCTGAAGGAGGCGGAGGACCGCTACGGCCTGCCCACGGTCGACCCGGTGCGCACCGGCGTCGGCGCCATCGTCGACCGGCTGCCGGCATGACCGGCCGCAAGCTTTCGGTGCGCGAGGCGGTGTGGCCGATCCGCGGTGTCTTCACCATCTCGCGCGGCAGCCGGACCGAGGCGCGGACGCTGATCGCCGAAATCGCGGCCGGCGGCGCGGTCGGGCGCGGCGAATGCACCCCCTATGCCCATTACGGCGAAAGCCTGGACAGCGTGCGGGCGCAGATCGAAGGCGTCGCGGCGGCGATCGCCGACGGGGCCGACCGGCCGGCGCTGCTGGCCCTGCTGCCGCCGGGCGCGGCGCGCAACGCGGTCGACTGCGCGCTGTGGGACCTGGAGGCCAAGCTGGCCGGGGTGCCGGCCTGGGCCCTGGCCGGGCTGCCTGAGCCGGGGCCGGTCACCACCGCCTACACCCTCAGCCTCGACACGGTCGAGAAGATGGGTGAAGCGGCGCGGCAATCGGCGCACCGGCCGCTGCTCAAGCTGAAGCTGACCGGCGATGGCGACCTGGAGCGGGTGCAGGCGGTGCATGCCAATGCGCCGGACAGCCGGCTGGTGGTCGACGCCAACGAGGCCTGGTCGATCGCCCATCTCGAACGCTTCGGCCCGGCCTTCCTCGACCTTGGGGTCGAACTGATCGAACAGCCGCTGAAGGCGACGGAGGATGGCGCGCTCAAGGGCTTCCGCAGCCCGATCCCGCTCTGTGCGGACGAAAGCTGCCACGACACCGCCAGCCTCGACCACTGCGTCGGCAAATACGCCATGGTCAACATCAAGCTGGACAAGACCGGCGGGCTGACCGAGGCGCTGCGCCTGCGGGCGGCGGCGCGCGAGCGCGGCTTCACCGTCATGATCGGCTGCATGGTCGCCTCCTCCCTCGCCATGGCGCCGGCGGTGCTGGTGGCTCAAGGGGCCGAGGTGGTGGACCTCGACGGGCCGCTGCTGCTGGCGCAGGACCACGACCCGGCGCTGCGTTACGACGGCGCGACGGTGTGGCCGCCCGATCCCGCCTTGTGGGGCTGAGCTAGGGCCGGCCACCCAGGCCAAGAATCACGCATTGCCATCGTCACGGCGCCGGCCCGTCCGGCGCCGATGCCGTCGTTGCCGCAGCCCGCAGGCCGTACTGGTCCGGGCTGGCGCCAGGCGATAGGATGGCCATGACGGGTAGGGCGGTGCGGGTGATGCGACTGCCGAAAGCGCCGACCGCTTGGGCGGCCCACAGCTTCAGGACCACCGATTCGCGCCACGGCGGACCGGTCAGTCCTGACATCATGTCCCCCCTCGGTCCGTCATCCCGTTGCGGGCAGGTCTCGGTTTCTCACAGCGCGGGCGCTGCTGACTCGAAATTCGACCGGGGCGCGCCTAGATGATGGAAGCGGCATTGCGAGGGGCGGCAAGATGGGCATCGTGATCGAGAAAGACAAGCCGATGACGAGCTGTACCGGCTCCGCCACGCTGGACTGGCTGCTGTACGAGGCGCCGTCCGTCCGCGACACGGCACAACTGCTGGAAGAATTCTGCAACCGGCTGCTGACCGAAGGGGTGCCGGTGGCGCGCGCCCTGGCCATCATTCCGGCGCTGCACCCCCTATATTTCGGCACCGCGTATATCTGGCGCGGCTCCGGCGCCATCGAACGCCGCCGCGGCCTGTGGGAAAACCGCAACGCCCCGGAATACCAGGAAAGCCCGATCCGCGCCGTGATCGAGGAGGGCGCCGACGCGCTGCGCCGCCGCCTGACCGGGCCAAAGGCGCAGCTGGACTTCCCGGTCCTGACCGAATTCCGAGATGAAGGCCTGACCGACTACGCCCTGTTCGGCCTCAGCTTCGGCAGCGGCCGCCGGTCCGCCATCTCCTTCTCCACGCGGGAGGAGGGCGGCTTCCCGGAGGAGGCGCTGGCCAAGATCGACCGGCTGATGCCGATCCTGACCCGGCTGATCGAGATCCACGCCCTGCGCGCCACCGCGGTCGACCTGCTGGACACCTATGTCGGGCACGATGCCGGCGCCCGCATCCTGAACGGCCAGATCCGCCGCGGCATGTCCGAATCGCTGCACGCCGCGATCTGGTACTGCGACCTGCGCGACTTCACCGCGATGAGCGAGAAGGTCGGGCGGGAGGAGATCGTGGCCTCGCTCGACGCCTATTTCGAGACGATGGCCGCCGCGGTGCAGGAATCGGGCGGCGAGATCCTGAAGTTCATCGGCGATGCCATGCTGGCGATCTTCCCAGTGACCGAGGATGAAGGTGTCCGCGATGCCACCGGCAAGGCGCTGGCGGCGGCGGCGGTGGCGGAACACGGCATGGCGGCGCTGAACGTCAAGCGGGTCGAAAGCGGCCGTCCGGCGTTGGATTACGGCCTGTCCCTGCATATCGGCGAGGTGATGTACGGCAATATCGGCGCCGCCGACCGGCTGGACTTCACCGTCATCGGCCCCGCGGTCAACCTGGCCAGCCGGGTCGAGGCGCTGTGCCGGATCACCGGCCGCCGGCCGCTGATGACCGACGCGTTCCGCCAGGCCGCGGGGGTGGAGGCCGAGCCGATGGGCCGGTTCAGCCTGCGCGGCGTGTCGGAGGAGCAGGAGGTGTTCAGCCCGGTGGCGCTGCCCCTGCCATTGCCGGTCGAGACAGGGGTCTAGGCCTCTTCTCGTTCCTCAAGGTTGGCCGGACGCCTGCAGCCCCTGCATCGGGGCCGTTCCGATGGCCAAGGCGCGCCGGGCCTGGCCGCGCTGGTCGGCGCCCGAGGGCAGGGCCGGGCCGGGATGCAGCACCCAGTCGGCGATGTCGCGCTGCGGCGTCCGCCGGCCCAGGTCGCGCAGCAGCCAGTGCCAGCCGCGGCTGTAGGAGGCGACGACGACGTCCGGCCGCGTCGGCAGCCGGCGCAGCAGCCGGTCCACCGATTCCGGCGCCAGCACCTGTTCATGCTCGCCCATCAGCACCAGCGCCGGTTCGCGGATCTCCGGCAGCGCGTCGGAGGCGCGGCCCATCAAATCGACCACGCCATCGATGGTGTCGACCCGCGTCGCCCGGATGTAGAGCGGGTCGCGGCCCAGCGCGACCAGCATCGGGATGTTGTCGCTGGCCTGGATGCCCAGGTCGCGGCCGGTGAAGGTCATGGCCGGCACCAGCAGCCGGGTCAGCCACAGCGCGGTGCGGGGCAGGGCGCCCATGGTCTGCCGGCCCCAGGTCGCGGGTGAGGATAGGATCAGCCCGGCCATCGGCGGCGGGTCGGGCCGGGTCGCGGTCATGATCGCCACCGCCCCGCCCATACTTTCGCCCAGCAGATAGACCGGGATGCCGGGATAGCGCCCCTCCAGCAGCCGCAGCACGGCGCCGGCATCGGAGGTCAGGGTGTCGGTGCCGGGCCAGATGCCGCGCTGGGCGGTGGCGCCGAAGCCGCGCTGGTCATAGGCATAGGTGGCGATGCCCAACTGGCCCCAGAACCGGGCCGGGTCGTCGAAGGCGATGCCGTATTCGTTGAAGCCGTGCAGCGCCAGGATCACCGCGCGTGGCTGGTCCACCGGGCCCCAATGCCGCAGCGGCAGGCGATAGCCGTCGGCGGCGATCACCGCGTCGGCCTCCAGCCGCGGCGTGGCGGTGCCGGCCCCCATCGGCTGGACCTGGGCCCCGCAGGCGGCGAGCAGCAGCAGGGCGAGGAAAGGCAGAAGAAGCGCGGAGGAGCCACGCAACCAGGGGAATCGAGACTCGGACATGGCGGCGCGGGGCAAGGTTCTCATCAAGGGCATCTGTCGCTCATCGGCATCGTCATGCGCCACCGCGGCACGATCAAGGCGCCGCGACTTCCTGGGGCAGGCGGCCCTCCAGCAGGTCGCGCTGTTCCCGGAACAGGGCCACCAGCGAATCCATCACCCGCCGCACCCGCGACAAGGCGCGCAGGTCGCGATGCACCAGCAGCCACTGGTCGACCCCGGCCTCGGTGACGATGGACCCGAGGCGCCGCAGGCTGGGGTCGGGGTCGCCACGGTGGCAAGGCAGCAGCGCCACCGCCTCGCCGCTGCGCACCGCCTCCTGCAGCACCAGCCAGTCATTGACCCGCACCGCCGGCCGGGCGCCGTCCAGCAGCTCCGCCACCCAGGCCTGGCCCGGCATGTAGCTGTGCTCCTCGTCGAAGCCGGCCCAGGTCAGGCGGCGCAGCGCCTCCGGCGACGCGTCGTCCGGTATCGCGCGGCCGCGGCCGGCATAGACCGCGTATTCCACCCGGCCCAGCCGCCGCGCGACGATGCTGGGGATGTCGGGGACCTGCTCGCGCACCATCAGATCGGCCTCGCGCCGCGACAGGTTGGCCAGCATGTGGCTCGCCACCAGCTCGATCTCGATGCATTGCAGGCCGCGCCGCAGCCGCGGCAGGCTGGCGGCCAGGAAGCCGGCCATGGCCTCGCCGGCCGACAGCCGGACGGTGCCGTGCGAGGTGTCGCCCAGCCCGGCGCTGCGGCGTTGGATCGATTCCGCTGCCCGCTCCATCGCCTCGGTGTCGGCCAGCAGCTCCTCGCCCGCCGCGGTCAGCACGAAGCGGTCGGGCAGCCGGTCGAACAGCCGGGCGCCGATCGACTCCTCCAGCGTGCGGACACGGCGGGCCACCGTGGGGTGGCTGACATGCAGCCGCCGCGCCGCCGCGGTCAGGTTGCCCTCGCGTGCCAGGGTCAGGAACACCCGCAGATCGTCCCAGTCGGCTGCCATGGTCGCAAATCCTCCTGAACGGAAACGTACAGCGCGTCCTCGAATTTGTCGAATGGCGTACGTCAGCGTTCATCCTATCGTGGCACCGAGACGCAGCCCGACCCATCCATCGACAGGCGGCCGCGGTGTTCTGGCAGGAGATGGTGGGATGCATTTCGAACCGCGTTTGTGGGGCTTCACCCAAGGGGTGCGCCTACGCATCCTCTGGTCGGTCGCGATCGGGCTGGTCTCGGTCGGGCTCGGCGTCGCCCGGCTGGCGCTGCTGGGCTGGCTGATCGCCCAGGTCTTCGCCGGCCGCGCCCTGGCGGAGCTGGTGCCCGCCATCGGCCTGATCGCCGGCGTCATGCTGCTGCGCGGCGTGGCCGAATATTTCCGGGTGATGGTGGCGCATGAGACGGCGTCGCGGGTCCAGGCCCGGCTGCGGCGGACGATCTACGACCGGATCGCGACGCTGGGCCCCGGCACCGTCGGCCGCCGCCGCTCCGGCGCGCTGACCCTGTCGCTGATCGACGGGGTGGAGCAGCTGGAGGTCTATTTCGGCCAGTTCCTGCCGCAGTTCCTGATCGCGCTGCTGACGCCGATCCTGATCTTCGCCGCGATCGCCTTCGTCGACCTGCCGGTGGCGGCGGTGATGCTGGCCTTCGCCCTGATCGCCCTGTTCGCCCCGGCGCTGTGGCACCGGCACGAGACCGGCAGCTCGCTGCAGCTGCGCCGGGTCTATGCCGATTTCGCCGCCGAGTTCCTGGATTCGGTCCAGGGGCTGGCGACGCTGAAGGCCTTCGGCCAGAGCAAGTCGCGCGCCGCGGTGCTGGAGACCAAGGCGCGGTCGCTGTTCCGCAGCACCATGCGGGTGCTGGCGACCAATGTGCTGGCTCGCGGCATCACCGACAGCGCCATCGCCTGCGGCGCCGCCGCGGCCCTGGCGCTCGGCGCCTGGCGGGTCGACAGCGGCGCCATGGCCCTGTCGGCGCTGCTGGTGATCCTGATGCTGGGGGTCGAGATCTTCCGGCCGATGCGCGAGCTGCGCACGGTGCTGCACCAGGGCATGGTCGGCCTGTCTGCCGCCCAGGGTATCTACCAGGTGCTGGACGACCAACCGGAGGTGGCGGATGCCCCGGCCGCGGTGCTGGACCGGCCGCTGGCGCCGACCATCGCCTTCGACGGCGTGCGCTTCCGCTATCCCGGCACCCGCCGCACCATCCATGAGGCGCTGAGCTTCGAGGCCGCGGCGGGCGAACGCATCGGCCTGGTCGGCCCGTCCGGCGGCGGCAAGTCGTCGATCGTCCGCCTGCTGCTGCGCTTCTACGACCCGGAGGGCGGCGTCATCCGCCTCGGCGGCCACAGCCTGCGCGACCTGTCCTTCGACCAGATCCGGTCGATGATCTCGGTGGTGAACCAGGACACCTTCCTGTTCCACGGCACGGTCGAGGACAACATCCGCATGGGCCGGCCGCAGGCGACGGAGGCGCAGGTCGAGGCCGCCGCCCGCGCCGCCAACATCCACGGCTTCATCCAGTCGCTGCCACAGAGCTACCGCACCGTGGTCGGCGAGAAGGGGGTGAAGCTGTCGGGCGGCCAGCGCCAGCGCGTCGCCATCGCCCGGGCTCTATTGCGCGACACGCCGATCCTGGTGCTGGACGAGGCGCTGTCCGCGGTCGATGCCGAGAACGAGGCGGTGATCCAGGAGGCGCTGGACCGGCTGATGCAGGGCCGCACCACGCTGGTGCTGGCGCACCGCCTGTCCAGCGTGATCGGCTGCGACCGCATCCTGGTGCTGTCGGGCGGCCGGGTGGTCGAGAACGGCCCCCATGCCGAGCTGATGCGGGCCGGCGGCGTCTATGCCGGGCTGATGGCGGAACAGGCGCGCGAATCGGCGGCCGGCACCATCCTGGATACTCCCGTCACGGCCCGCGTGGAGCTAGCGGCGCAGGGCGAGGCGACCGGCGCCGGGGTGGACAAGGCGGAGACCGAAGGCATCCTCAAGGCCGAAGGGCTGGGCTGGGGCCGGCTGGTGGCGGCGCTGATGGCGCTGGCCATGCCGTGGAAGGGCAAGCTGGCGCTGACCTTCGGCTTCGGCGTGCTGCGCGTCGTCAGCTTCATCGGCGTCGGTGTGCTCAGCGCCCTGGTCCTGCTCGCGCTCAAGAACGGCCAGCCCTATGGCGGGCTGCTGTGGGCCCTGGCCGTGGTCGCGCCGCTGTCCGGCGTGCTGCACTGGCTGGAATCCTGGATCGCGCACGACATGGCCTTCCGCCTGCTGGCCGAGATGCGCATGGACGTGTTCCGCAAGCTCGACGCCCTGGCCCCGGCCTATCTGGTGCGGCGGCGCACCGGCGACCTGATGGCCCTGGTCACCCACGACATCGAGCTGGTGGAGTATTTCTTCGCCCACACCGTGGCGCCGGCCTTCGTCGCCGCCCTGGTGCCGGCCGCGGTGCTGGTGGTGCTGGCCTGGGCCAGCCCGTGGATCGCGCTGGCGCTGCTGCCCTTCCTGCTGGCGGTCGGCATCAGCCCGTTCCTGATGCGCGGCCGGGTCGACCAGCTCGGCTCCGAAGCGCGCGAAGCGGCGGGTGAGCTCGGCGCCTTCGCGGTCGATTCGGTGCAGGGGCTGGGCGAGATCGTCACCTTCCAGCAGGAGGCGGCGCGCGGCGACACGCTCGACGCCCTGTCCGACCGCTTCATCCGGCTGCGCCTGCCCTTCTTCGGCGAGCTGACGCGGCAGCAGAGCCTCTTGGAGATCCTGACCGGCCTCGGCGGCCTGGCCGTTGTGGTGACCGGTGCTGCCCTGTCGGCCCGCGGTGCCATCGATGCCGGCCTGCTGCCGCTGCTGACCATCCTGGCGATGGCCGCCTTCCTGCCGGTGTCGGAAATCGCCCAGATCGGCCGCCAGCTGGCCGACACGCTGGGCGCCACCCGCCGGATCTATGGGCTGAAGGCCGAACCGGTGCCGGTGACCGACGGGCCGGGGGTGCCGGATCATCCGGGTGCCGCGGCGCTGACCCTGGAGGGCGTCGGCTTCACCTATCCCGGGCAGGGCCGGCGTGCCCTGGCCGGGGTCACGGTCGCGATCCCGGCCGGCAAGACTGTGGCGCTGGTCGGCACCTCCGGCGCCGGCAAGACCACCACGGCGCAGCTGCTGATGCGGTTCTGGGATGTCGATGAAGGCCGGATCACGCTGAACGGCGCCGACCTGCGCGACTACGGGCTGGACGATCTGCGCCGCCGCATCGCCCTGGTGGCGCAGGACACCACCCTGTTCAACGACAGCCTGCGCGCCAACATCATGATCGCCCGGCCGGAGGCGAGCGAGACGGAGCTGCTGGCGGCGGTCGAGCATGCGTCGCTGAGCGAGCTGGTCGAGACTTTGCCGGAAGGGCTCGATTCGCCGGTCGGCGAACGCGGCACCGCCCTGTCCGGCGGCCAGCGCCAGCGCGTCGCCATCGCCCGCGCCTTCCTGAAGAACGCGTCGGTGCTGATCCTGGACGAGGCGACCTCGCATCTCGACACGGTGAACGAACAGGCGGTGCGCCGCGCGCTCGACCGGCTGCAGGCGGACCGCACCACCATCGTCATCGCCCACCGCCTGTCGACCGTGCGCGACGCCGATCTGATCGTGGTCCTGGACGAAGGCCGGGTGGCCGAGACCGGCACGCATGCGGCGCTGCTGGCCCGCGGCGGCCTCTACGCCCAGCTGGTGTCGCGGCAGTTGGCTTCGGCGCACGCGGCGCAGTAGGGCGCGCCGCTACTCCCCGGCCGCGGCCCGGCGGGCCGCGCCGGCGGAGCCGGTCAGCTGCAGGAAGATGTCCTCCAGATCAGTCTCTTCCGTGCTGAGGTCGGCGATGCGGACGCCGTTCTGGTCCATCAGGGTCAGCAGGTCGCCCAGCCGGGTCTCGCTGGGGCGGTAGCGCACCACCATCCGGCTCGGCCCCGCCAGCTCCATGCCGCGCGCGGCCAGGGCAGGCGGCAGGGCGGCCAACGGCTCGCTCAGGCTCACCACCAGGGTCTTGCTGTCGACGCTGGACAAGAGGTTGGCGGTGCTGTCGCAGGCGACGATGCGGCCCTGGTCGATGATCGCGATCCGGTCGCACATCTCCTCCGCCTCCTCCAGGTAATGGGTGGTGAGGACGATGGTGGTGCCGGCCTGATTCAGGGCGCGGACATGCGCCCACAGGCTGCGCCGCAGCTCGATGTCGACGCCGGCGGTCGGCTCGTCCAGCACCAGCACCGGCGGCGAATGCACCATGGCCTTGGCCACCATCAGCCGCCGCCGCATGCCGCCGGACAGGGTGCGGGCGTAGCTGTCGGCCTTGTCGGCCAGGCCCACCGCCTCCAGGATCTCGGTGGTGATCCGCTCGCGCTTCGGCACGCCGTACAGCCCGGCCTGCAGGTCCAGCAGTTCGCGCGGGGTGAAGAACGGGTCGATGTTCAGCTCCTGCGGCACGACGCCGATCGCCGCCCGCGCCTGGCGCGTCGCGCGGGCGATGTCGTAGCCCCAGATCCAGGCGTCGCCGGCAGTCTTGGTCACCAGCCCGGCCAGGATGTTGATCATGGTCGACTTGCCGGCGCCGTTCGGGCCGAGCAGGCCGAAGATCGAGCCGGCCGGGATGTCGAGGTCGATCGGGTGCAGCGCCAGCTTGTCCGGCTGCTTGTTGCGCCCGCGATAGGTCTTGGTCAGGCCGCGCAGCCGGATGGCGCTCTCCGGTGCGGCGATCGGCTTCGGCTCGGCGGCCATGGATCCCGTGCGAAATGGTTGATCGGCTGGGCGCCATGGGTATCATCCGGCCGAGATCCGGGCAATGATGCCCGCCCGCCCCCAGACCGCCGCTCTCGCCAGGAAGTCCCAGCCATGCAGCCCGTTGCTCAGCCGCCAGAGGTCATCGAGGTCGACCGTGATGTCGAGACCGTCGGATGCGACGGCGGCGGCGCGCCGCTGGGCCACCCCATGGTCTACTACCCGATCGGGCATGAGCACGAGGTGGTGTGCGGCTACTGCGGTCGCCATTTCGTGCGCAAGGCCAACCGCCACGGCCACTAAGTCAGCACGGATGCGATGACGCCGGACGCGGTTGCGGATTTCTGCCGGTCGCTGCCGGGCGCCGCGTTCAGCGTGCAATGGGGCGGCGCCCATGTGTTCAAGGTTGGCGGCAAGCTCTTCGCGATCATCGCAGGCCTGTCGCGCGGCGCGCCGGAGGCCTGGTTCAAGGCCTCCGACTTCTCCTATGTGCTGCTGATCGAACAGCCCGGCATCCGCCCCGCCCCCTATCTCGCCCGGGCGAAATGGGTGGCGGCGGCGCTCGACGCCCTGCCACCGGACGATCTGCAGGCCTATCTGCGCGAGGCGCACCGCCTGGTGCTGGCCAAGCTGACCCGCGCGGCCCGGGCGGAGATTCTGGGGACGGGGTGATGGCCCTGCGTCGCCGTCAGTTCTTGCCGAACCACTTCGTCATCAGTTGGTCGTAGCTGCCGTCTTCGCGCATCGCCAGTAGGGTGGCGTCGACGTCCCGGCGCAGGTCGCCGCCGTTGCGGAAGGCGAAGCCGTAATTCTGGGGCTGGAAGATCGGGCCGACGACGGTCGCGGTGGCGGCGCCGTCATGCGACGCGATGTATTGCAGCACGGGCGCGTCGTACACCACGGCATCCACGTCCTCATTCATGAGGGCTTGGTACGCCTCGCTCGCGCTGGCATAGGTCACCGCCTCGATGTGGTTGGTCAGCAGGTATTGCGCCGATGTCGTGCCGGCGATGGCGGCGACCGTCTTGCCCGGCAGATCGGCCGGTCCGTTGATCTCCGCCTTGATCTTCTGGACGGTCAGCGATGCGGTCAGGGTCGCCGTGTAGAAGGCGACGAAGACCACGCCGTTGAACATCCACAGCACCGCGATGCCCCGGGAGATCCAGTGGCGCGGCATCGCATCCGCCTGGGTCGCCAGGGTGCCCAGGGCCCAGAAGAAGGCCTGGAAGATCCCAGGGAAATAGCGCTTCGTGCCGATGATGCTGTGCGGGTCCCCACGCTCGACGAACCAGACGATGTGGGCGGGGATGATGGTCAGCAGCACGGCGATGCCGAGCCAGACCAGGACGGCGGGGGAGAACATCAGGTGTAGCAGGCTGCTGAAGGCCGTGGCCTCGCGGCCTGCATCCGCGCGCCGGATCAGGATCTGCAGCCCGGCATTCAGGATTGGCTGGGAGAAATCGTATTTCAGGTCGCGCTCGGCGGTGATCGAGATCGCGCCGACGCCGACATCCGCGGTCTGGGAGGCGATGGCCCCGAGCTGGGCCTGCACATCCGGCGCCACCGCGAACCGGGACGTCCAGCCGCGGCGGCTGGCGATGGCGTTCCACAGCTCGAAGCTGAAACCGGTGAACTGGCCGTCCTTCTGCTGTTCGACCATGGGCGGGATCACCCGCAGGGCCACGGGCACCACCCGCT